>CAYMUV010000021.1:0-1332 GCA_964393855.1 uncultured Nitratifractor sp. | reverse complement strand
AACCAAAACCTGTAAAATTAAGTTTTAAAATGAGTGCTAGTAAAAAAAGTGTTATGGAGGGTCAATCTTTTATTGTTACAGTAAAATTGGTCGAACCACTAGATTTAGCAGGTTCAAAAATGGAATATATTGCACCAGAGTTTAAAAATTTTACAGCTGTACCACTAGGAGATGGTAGAACTATTGAAAAAGAGAGTAGTGTAGTAAGAGTAATTAAATATCTTTTAACTCCAAAAAGTAGTGGAGATTTAACAATTGAACCAGCACATGCAAATATCGAAGTAGATATGGGCGAAGCACAGCAGTCGCCATTTGGTTTTTTTGGTACAAATACAGAAGTTAAAAAATTAAGCACTAATAGTATAAAAATAAATGTAACTCCAAAACCTGATGGGGTAGATATAGTAGGTACTTTTTTAATTAAAAATAAGGTAGAGGCTTTAACTGCAAAGGCAAATAAACCATTTAATTATATTATTATTTTACACGGAATTGGTAATTTAGATAACTATAATTTACCAGAGTTTAAAATACCAGGATTAACAATATATAACGAAGATGCAAAATTAGAGCACAGCATAGAAAAAGGCAAATTAAAATCTAGTTATATTAAGAAATTTGTTTTTATTTCAGATAAAGATTTTACAATTCCATCTGTATCTGTTACAACTTATGATCCTAAAACAAAAAGCATTAAAGTAATTAAAACCAAACCATACTTTGTTAAGGTAAAGAGAAATAAAAGTATTACAGGAGCCTTAGAGAATATACAAAATAGACCAAATATGCCAAAATTAGATAAAATTACAGACTCTATTACTAAAATATATAGCGAAAAAAACAGCACTAAAGCCAAAAAAGATAGCGACTTTTTAGAAGCACAAATGTTGCTATTTGATAAAAATTACTATAAAAAGAAATATTTAAAAGAGTCATATCCATTTAGTGCATTAATAGGTTCATTAATATTGGGTATTATACTTGGTGCAGGTGGCTATGTTTTATTACCATCACTATATAGAATAATTACCCACAAAAAGAGTTCTAAGCAATTGTACGAAAACTATGAAGATGCTTTAAATATTTTATACCCTCATACAACAAAAAGTAAGAAGATAGAAGCAATGGTAGAAAAACTATACGAAGTAACTAACGGAAATAGCAATATTCATATAGATAACCATGCACTAAATAAGTTAATTAAAAAAGTATTAGATAAACAAAAACTATAGCAAGTTAAAAGGATTTTAAATATTAACTTGTACGAGTTGTTATATCTCTTTTAAGCTGATAGCACAAAGCGTAAAGCTTATAGCGAGGTGTTAAGGTGTA
>CAYMUV010000020.1:0-9625 GCA_964393855.1 uncultured Nitratifractor sp. | reverse complement strand
AATAGTTCCTGAAATTTCACCCTCTATAGTTGCAATTTGTGTTTTTACCTCTACTGTTGTAACATCTGCACCATTTTTGACTATAAGTGTCTCTTTTGCTAAAATATCACCATCGCTTTTACCTTCTATAACTACATCTGTTGCAATTATATATCCTGTAAGCAATCCATTTTTAGAGACTACAACACTATCGGCCTCTATTGGTGCTTCTACAATACCATCTACTATAACCTCTTTTGCAAAAATTTTACCAGATACAAATGCTCCATGAGAAATTACAACACAATCATCGCACTCTATCTGACCATTAACTTTGCCATCTATAGTTATTGGTTCGCAACTTCTGATTGGACCATCTATAACCATACACCTTGATATTTTACTACCAACAGTTGGGTTTTTAATAATATTTTCGCTATTGAGGTTAGCAGTATTTCTATTATTGTTTTTTTTACCGAACAATGCCATTACTACTATCTCCTCTATAATTTTACACAATTATATAAAATTATTGAAAATAGTTCCATTTATATGGCATATTGAAATTATTTTAAGAGTTACTTACTCTTTTTTACTATTAAACTATGCAGATATTCCTAAATTAATCATAAAGTTTCTTGCAATATTACTACTTCTGGTTTTAAAAAACTCTCCTACTGAAGGCTCGTAAACCCTATCTATTGCTTCATAAAAAAGCTCTAACCATCTATCAAAAGCCTCTTTATTTAAACCCTTTAGCCCAAAGTGTGGTGCTAGTGGAGAGCCTGTATAGCTTAAATCTCCAAGTGCAGTAAAAGCCCAAAAGTCTGTTAATAACTCTAAATGCTCTTGCCACTCTTTAGAGTTAATATCGCTACCAATTTTTTCTATAAAAAATGGTGCTGTTACACTATCTGCTAATATTGTTGGGTAAAAACTTTCTACCATTGCTCTTATGCTATCTTTAGTTATTGTATTATATTTGCTCACTCTAACTCCTCTACATAAAGGTTAATATATATATTTCCATTATACTCATTTTTTGCAACACTATATGTTAAAATAGCTCTATCTCCACTACTGTGTCTCTTTTTGCTTCTAAACTCTATTGCACTAAATATCTTGCCACTAATATCTTTAAATCTATAGCGTCTATGCTCTTTAGTTTCGCCAACATCATTTACATCTAAAATATCTACTTCTACCTTAAACTTAGGCTTAGGATTAGCTTCGCCATAGGGTTCAAATTTTTCTATAATCTCTACTAGCTCAAAATCTACTTCGCTAAATGGTAAACTGCCTAAGATTGTTTTATCTTTAAACTCTTTGTTACAATTTTTAGAGGCTTCTATATTTAAAATGCTCTTTATAATGGTTAAGTTCTCTTTTTTAAAACTTAAACCAATTGCCATTTTATGTCCGCCAAACTTTAGACAATACTCTCTAACTTTGCTTACTAAAGAGTATAAGTCGCAATCTCCATAAGATCTGCCACTACCTTTACATATACCATCTTTACAACTTAAAACAATTGTGGGTACTTTATAGTGTTCTGCAACTTTTGATGCAACTATTCCTACTACACCTTCATTCCAATCTTCGCCCCAAACAAGTGCAAATGAGTCTGTTTTAGAGACCTGTTTTAGTGCCTTTTTTGTAATCTCTCGCTCTATCTCTTTTCGCTCTTTATTTAACTCTATTAACTCATCTAAAAGTATTAGTGCTTCGTCTATACTTTTAGATATTAAAAAATTACTAGCAATAGATGCATCTTTTAAACGACCAGCACTATTAAGCAAAGGGGCTAAATAGAAGGCTATAGTTTCGCTATTTAGGCTACTTTTTATAATACCTCTAGCTCTTAGGGCTTCTAAAAAAGGTGCTTTAGAGCGTTTAAGATGCTCCATTCCTGCAATTAACATAACTCTATTTATGCCATTAAGTGGCATTATATCTGCAACTATAGCTAATGCAACAATTCCTAAAAACTCTTTAGTATCTAACTTAAAGCCTATTTTTCTTGCAATTGCAGCAGCAAAGTACCAAGCTATCTGAGCCCCACAAACCTCTTTGTACTCAAATTTACACTCTGCTTGCTTTTGGTCTATAATTGCAAAAGCATCTGGCTTTGTAGGTGGCACAGTGTGGTGGTCTGTAATTATTAAATCTATACCTCTTTGTTTACAAACTTCGGCAGCCTCTATAGCTGCTATTCCATTATCTACAGTTATTACTAAAGAGGCATCTAACTCTTCTACTATCTTTTTACTAATTCCATAGCCATCTCTAAATCTATTTGGTATTTTCCAAAAGAGTGGGTAGTTGATTGCCTCGAAAAATTTACGCATTATTGTAGTAGATACAACACCATCTACATCATAATCGCCAATAAGGGCTATTTTTTCGCCTAAATTAATTGCTTCTGCAACTCTTTTAACAGCTCTATCCATATCTTTAAAGGTGCTAGGATAGGGTAAATCTTTTAGTGTTAAAAATTTTCCGTTTTGGCGAGAGTATAAAGCAGAATAAACATCTGCTTTTGTTAAAATTTTATCCATTTTTCTCTAGCGAGGCTTTTACAAATCCTAAGATAATCTCATTTGGTTTTTGAAGTCTAGAGGTAAACTCTGGATGAAATTGAACACCAACAAACCAAGGGTGCTCTTTTACCTCTATAGCCTCTATAAGACCGTTAGATTCGCCAGTAACCTCTAAACCAACACTCTCTAACTCTTCTCTATATTTTGGGTTAGCTTCGTATCTGTGGCGATGGCGCTCATAAATTATAGAGCTATCATAGGCTTTATATAAATTACTCCCCTCTTTTACTTCGCACTTATACTCTCCAAGTCGCATTGTACCACCTAGAGGTGAAGTTGTTGTTCTTACCTGATGCTTACCACTAGCATCTATAAAGTTATCTATTAAATAGACAAGTGGACTTTTTGTATTTTCATCAAACTCTACAGAGTTTGCATCTTCTATTTTTGCAACATTTCTTGCAAACTCAATTAAAGCCAATTGCATACCTAAACATATACCTAAATATGGTATTTTATTCTCTCTTGCATATTTTATAGAGGCAATTTTACCCTCTACTCCTCTTTGTCCAAAGCCACCTGCAACTAAAATACCATCAACACTCTCTAAATATTTAGTAGCACCATCTTCTTCTACCTCTTCGCTATCTACCCAAACAATATCTACCTTTGCATCTAAGTTCGCACCACAGTGAATAAGTGCCTCTGTAAGTGATTTGTAAGACTCTTTTAAATCTAAATACTTACCAACAAAGGCGATTTTTACTTTTTTATTTGGATGCAAAATTTTATTTACCAAATCGCTCCACTCAGCAATATCTGGTGTTAATTCACCTAGCTCTAACTGTTTAGAGATTGGTACTAAAATATTTTGACTCATAAAATTTAAAGGTACTCTATAGATAGTAGCTGCATCTACAGCTTCGATTACCGAAGATTGGTCAACATCGCAACTTAATGCAATTTTTCTTTTAGCCTCTGTAGGAATTGGCTGCTCACTTCTTAAAATAATCATATTTGGTGTAATACCAATACGACGAAGTTCGCCAACAGAGTGTTGAGTTGGCTTTGTTTTAAGCTCGCCTGCAGCTTTTATATAAGGTAGCAGAGTTAAATGGATATTCATAACATTACTAGAGCTTAATTCATGTTTTATCTGTCTAATTGTCTCTAAAAATGGCAAACCTTCTATATCTCCAACAGTTCCACCAAGCTCTACTATTAAGATATCTTTGCCCTCTCCAGCTTTATAAATTCTCTCTTTTATCTCATTAACAATGTGAGGAACTACTTGTATAGTTTTTCCTAAAAATTCGCCTTTTCTCTCTTTTTCTAGTACGCTTAAATATACTCTTCCTGTAGTAAAGTTATTTGCTTTAGTTAAAGAGGTATTTAAAAAACGCTCGTAGTGTCCTAAATCTAAATCTGTTTCAGCACCATCTTTTGTAACAAAAACCTCTCCATGCTCTAAAGGGCTCATAGTACCTGGATCTACATTAATATAGGGGTCTAATTTTAAAATACCTACATTTAAATTAGATGCTTTTAAAAGTGTGCCTATACTAGCTGCTGCTATTCCTTTACCTAGAGAGCTTAATACTCCACCAGTTACAAATATATATTTAGTTTGTTTCAATTCAATTTCTCCTTTATTTAAGCAACATAGTAAGATAGATTTATAATAAAATAGGCATTATAACTGTTATAAAATTACCACTTTGTGCAACAAATGGTAAAGATGGCTCATTTAATTTAATAGTAAACTCATCGCCGTCAACTTGAGATATAAAATCAAATAGATATTTACTATTAACTGCCATAGTATAGCTATTTTCTATTTGTATAGGTGTCTCTATTGTAGTTTTAGCCTCTTGAGTATCTTGATTTAAAGACTCTAAAGTTATTAAATTATTATCGAAAGTAATTTTTATCTCTGGCGAGATAATATTAATAACTTTCATCGCTTCTAAAATCTCTTTTTTAGGGATAGTTAAAGAGTATTTAGTACTTTGAGGAATAATTCTTTTATAGTCTGGATATTTGCCATCTATTAATCTACTAAATATAAAGAATTGATCATTTTTAATAATAATAGATGTATCGTCGTAGTAGATATCTATTTTATCTAAAAATAGTTTTTGAATCTCTATAATCGCTTTTTTAGGGATAATTAAAGCTAAGTCTTGAGTGGAGCTATTATCTAACTCTACAATTGCTAATCTTCTTGTATCTGTTCCTACAAATGTGGTTTTACTCTCTTTAAAATCTATTAAAGCACCATTTAACTCATATTTTGGGTTATTAATATCAATAGCAGGTATAATCTTTTTTAAACTCTTAATTAAAGAGATTGAGTCTAGAGATATTTTACCTTTATTCTCTATAGTAGGGAAGGTAGGGAATTCAGTATGCGAGAATGTAGGTAGTTTAAATTTAGTACTCTTTTGTTTAATAATTAAATTATTATCTTCAATAGAAAATTCTATATTATCATCTTTTAGGCTTCTAACAATATCTAAAAGTTTTTTACCATTTGCAGTAAATACACCATGTTCAATTATTTGGAATTGATTACTATTTATCTCTAAACCAATTTCGCTATCTGTTGCTCTTATTAATACATTATTATCTGCTGCATTAATATAGATGTGCGATGTAATATTTGTAGGATCTTTTTTCTCTAAAAAAGCTTGAGCATTAATTAAGATAGATTCAATAATATCTTTTCTTGCTACTATTCTCATTAACTTCCCCTTTTATTATTAATATAATTAGTAGTATTAGTATATCTGCTAAAATATGTGAAAATGTTTTAAATAGTCCAATATTAGGCTTTTATTATAAAACATTTTTAATAGTGATAAATCACTTTTGTTCACATAAAAAATATTTTATTTAATTATATCCTTTTTTTTGTTTAAATAGATAATTATTTTTATTATTTAATCTTAATAGTTTCAACTTTTCCTTGAATCTCTTCGATTAATACTCTTAAATTTTCATTTTCTTCTATAATAGATTCTATCTTTTTCATGGCATGACTAATTGCAGAGTGATCTTTCATTCCAAAATAGACTGCAATTTGTGGCATAGAGTTTACTGTTAAATTTCTTGCTAAATATATACATATTCTTCTTGCTTCTACAATTTTTGTAGCCCTCTTTTTAGAGCGAATATCTGCAGGTTTTATGTTTAACTCTTCGGCAACTGTGTTGATAATATCATCTATCTCTATGCTCTCTTTTTTCTCATTTAGATAATCTTGAATAGAGTTTTTTGCAAACTCTAAAGTTATAGGTTGTCTAAGAAGGCTACTCATAGCATTTAATTTAATAATTGTTCCTTCTAGCTCTCTGATGTTGTTTCCTAATTTAGATGCTAAGTAATTTATAACTTCGTTGCTTAATCGTATTCCATCTACTACACTTTTTTTCTTAATAATTGCAATTTTTGTCTCTAATTCTGGTGGGTTAATAGATACAAGCATACCCCACTCAAAGCGGCTTTTTAATCTATCTACAAGACCAGCAATTTTTTTAGGGGCTCTATCTGATGTAATTACAATTTGTTTACCTAAAGAGTGTAGTTCGTTAAAGGTGTGAAAAAACTCATCTTGAGTCTGCTCTTTTCTAGAGATAAATTGAATATCATCTATTAGTAAAATATCGCATTTTCTATAGTAATCTCTAAATCTATCCATTGTTTTAGAGCGAAGATGAGAGGTGTATCTATTCATAAATTGTTCAAAAGTGTTATATATTACACTCTTTCCACTATTTAATTGCTCGTTACCAATTGCTTGCATAAGGTGTGTTTTTCCAAGACCTACACCACCATAAATAAATAGTGGATTATATAGCTGTCCTGGTTGTTTCGATACAGCTTCGCTCACATTATATGCTAACTTATTAGACTCTCCAATTACAAAAGTACTAAAGGTAAAAGATGGGTTTAAAAGGGTAGATTCGCTACCCTCTCTTTTACTTTGCATAATTTTTCGGCTCTTTGCTTTTTTACCCTTTACTTCTATAATAATTTGTGGTTTTATGCCACTCTCTATTTCGAAAAGGTGTGCTAATTTATCGGCATATTTACTCTTAATCCACTTTGCAGATAGAATATTATTTGTCTCAAAAACTGCTATATCGCTTCTTGAGCTCTTTTCTAAATATTTTAAATTTTTTATATATCTATTATACTCATTTTCTGACAACTCTTTTTTTAATCTATCTAAAACCCTATTACCTATATTCATTTTTTGCCTTATATTTAATTTCTATTTTTATTATGTGAATAACTTTTAAGTAATTTTAGCCTAAATTGGCTAAAATACGCTTTTAAATAAGTTGTGTGTAATTTATTCACACTGTGAAAGAGTAGGTGAATGTATATATTAGGAATCGACCCAGGAAGCCGTAATATGGGCTATTGCATTATAAAAAAGAGTGGTGTGAAAAACACTCTTATAGAGGCAGGTTTAATAAAAATTAAGAGTAAAACTTTACAAGAGCAAATTGTAGAGATGATAGAGGGGTTAGATTTAATTTTAAAAGCAAATAGGGTAGATGAGGTAGCAATAGAGGATATTTTTTATGCATTTAACCCAAAAACTGTAATTAAATTAGCACAATTTAGAGGTGCATTAATGTTAAAAATTTTACAAGAGATTGGTTTTTTTTACGAATATACACCCCTGCAGGTAAAAAAGGCACTAACAGGTAATGGAAAAGCTAGTAAAGAGCAAGTTAGTTTTATGGTTAAGAGAGTTTTAAATATAAAAAAAGAGATAAAACCCTTAGATATTACCGATGCAATGGCTGTTGCTATTACACACTCTCAAAGAGTAAAATTTAGATAAATTTTATAAAATATAAAATGTCCAATAAATGGTTTTAAAATGTCTTGTTTTTAAACTTTTTATAATACATAATTCGATAAAATGGTCATATTGATGATTAGTTATTGATGTGTCAATATAGAATCATACTTTATTTTATACACAAAATACGCTATAATATTATAAGAAAAGCGTAGAAAGGTTTTTTAAATGTACAATGTATTGCAGACAAAAAAAGTTCTATATGTAGAAGATGATGCAACCGTTAGAGGCAATGTTAAAGAGATATTAAAAGAGTTTTTTAAAAAAGTAGTAGATGCTGATAGTGGTGAAGATGCATGGATAAAGTTTAAAAAAGATCAAATAGATATTGCAATTGTAGATATAGAGTTGCCAGGTTTTAATGGTTTGGAACTTATTAAAAAAATAAGAGAAGTACGCCCAGAGATGCCAATTATTGTTGTCTCTGCTTATACAAAAACAGATTATCTTTTAGAGTCTGTTGAGTTAAAATTAGATAAATATATTGTAAAACCTTTAACTTCTAGAAAACTTTATGAGCTTTTAATGAAACTAGAGAAAGAGCTTGGCGAAACAACTACAATCAACTTGCCAAAAGGTGCTACAATAGATACTTTAAAGAGCACAGTATATTTTGATGACCAAGTGCATCCTTTAACATATAGAGAGCTTAAGATGATGACAATGTTAGCAGATAAAGGTGCTGTAACATACGAAGATTTACACCAACTTTGGAGCGAAATACCAACAGATAATGCAATTAGATCATTTGTAAAACAGTTAAGAAAAAAACTTCCAGAAGGCTTATTGAAAGTGCGTTCAAAAATTGGTTATGTTTTAGAAGGTAACTAATTGGCATTAAATTTTAATAGCTCAAATAAGAGAATATCTACATTTATTGTAGTTGTTCCTCCTTTAGTAATGTTAATTTATGCATTAATCTCTTATAGCATATTTTTTAATGGTATCGAAGATAATAATAATAAAGTTATGAGTCATTATAAAAAAAGCTCAGAAAAGACAACTCTTTCTATAATAAAATCTAGAGCTTTAACCTTAAATAACTTTATTAATGTTGCATCTAGTGATTTTGAAAATTTTAAAAAACTACTGAACTCTATAGTAATAAAAGATGAGTTCGAGATAAATTTAGTTAAAGATAACAAAATACTATATGGAACTAGATTATTAGATAAAAATACTATTGAAAAATTAAGTCATGTAGAAGGCAAATATAAAAATAAAAATATAGTAGCCTATGTTGTAAATAACAAAAAGACAGGAATTAAAGTTATAGTGTATAAAAATAAACAACAATGTATTCAAGATATAACAAACTTAAAGCAGAGTTTAAAACAAGATATGTCTAAAAGGCTTAATAATAGTCTTTATCTTTTGGCTATTACTTGGTTTGCTTTGTTGCTTCTATCTTTAATGATTGCTATAAAAGTATTTAACAAATTAAAGTATTATGAAAAAGAGATAGAGAAGAACAATGATAATATAATATTTAACTCTAAGCAGGCACTACTTGGTGAACTTTTACCAATGATTGCACACCAATGGAGACAACCACTTAATAAGATTGCATCTATATTAATGAGTATGCGTTTTGAGATATCAAAGCCTCAACCTAATCAAAATACTTTAGATATGCAAAGCCAAGAGATAGAAGATAGTGTTGAGTTAATGAGTCAAACAATAGATGACTTTAGAACATTTTATAGACCTAAAAAAGATGCTACTAATACAGATTTAGCTCTGCTTGTTAGAAAAGCATTATTCTTTTTAAATGAGCTTTTAACAAGAAAAAAGATAAGAATAAGCCATACATTGCCATCTGTAATGGTTAAAATACACGAAAACGAATTTTTACAAGTGCTAATTAACTTAATTAAAAATGCATCAGATGCAGTAAGTGTTCAAGGTAGTATTAATATAATATTAAGAGAGCTTAATGATGGCAGAATAGAGCTTAGAATAGAAGATGATGGTGTAGGAATACCAGAAGATAAATTAGATAAAATTTTTGAAGCCCACGAAAGTAGTAAAGTAGCATCAATGGGGCTTGGTTTATATATGAGTAAAATTATTATAGAAGATAGATTAGGTGGAACAATAAAAGCATACAACACACCAAAAGGCGCAGGTTTCGTAATTACCCTTTTTAGGTAGTCTAGTTAGTGTAGAGTAACATAACAAAGGGGTAGAGGTGTATAAAGTAAAGGGTTGTATATTTATTCTTTAC
>CAYMUV010000019.1:7426-10018 GCA_964393855.1 uncultured Nitratifractor sp. | reverse complement strand
GATGGAAAAGTAAATCAAGGACCTAAAATTAAAAATGGTATGGTATTTTGTTTAGAGCCAATGGTTTGTCAAAAAGAGGGAGAACCAATTATCCTAGAGGATAAATGGAGTGTAGTAAGTAATGATAGACTTAATGGTAGCCACTATGAGCATCAAGTAGCTGTAGTAGATGGTAAAGCATTAATATTAACAAATCCATAAGGGAGGAGCATAAATGGCAAAAGATGATGTAATAGAGATTGATGGCAAAGTTGTAGAAGCATTACCTAATGCAACTTTTAGAGTAGAGCTAGAGAATGGTCATAATGTACTTTGTCATATTGCAGGTAAAATGCGTATGCACTACATTAAAATTTTACCAGGCGATAAGGTAAAAGTAGAACTTACTCCTTACTCTTTAGATAAGGGTAGAATTACTTTTAGATATAAATAGTGATAAAGCAACTACTTTTAGTTGCTATCTATTTATACTTTTTTATAACTTCTAAATTAACAAAACTTTTTTAACTATTAAACACCTGATTTAATCTACTATTTATATGTAATATTGCTATATATTAATATGCAATGTCTATTTATTAGTATAATAATAGAAAATAACTCTTTAAAGGATTTTGATGAAAAAAACTCTTTTATTGCTATTAGGGTTATTGCTTATTGCCATTTTATCTCTATTTTGCTTTAGTAGTAAAGTAAATGGTATAAAGAGTGATTTAATCTCTAAAAGCAATAATCTGTATGAAAGTAATGGTATGAATTGGGTACAAACATCTATTAAAGGTAATGGATATGAGAGTACTAGAAATTTAATACTAAGAGGTGTTGCTCCTAATGCTGCGTTGCGTCAAAAGGCAGAAGCTTTAGCAAAAAAAGTAGATGGTGTCTATAGTGTAGATAACCAAATTGTAGTAGCAAAGCCTAAAATAGCTGCTCCCAAATTAGATGTAGAAACAGTTACTCCAACACCATATATAATATTAGCTAGTAAAGATACTCAAAATAATTTAATATTAAGTGGATATGTAGATAATAAAGAGTCGCATAAAAAAATTGTATTAGAAGCTAAAAAAATATTTGGCAATAATAGAGTTATAGATAACTTAAAAGAGGCAAAAGGTGCACCTAATGCTTGGGATAGTAGTACTATATTAGCTTTAAATAAATTATCTAAACTAGATTATGGCGAGTTTAATATTAAAGATAATCTTTTAACAATTAAAGGGCATGTAGCATCTAATAGTATTAAAGAAGATATCCTAAATAGTACAAGAAACGAATTAAATAAGGGTTATAACTTTGTGGATAATATAGAGGCTCCAAAAGCTAAAGTTGTTAAGCAAAATATAGTTACACCATATGTAATTAATGCAACTAAAGATAGTGAAAATAAAATTATCTTAAATGGTTATATCGGTAGTGAAGAGAATCATAAAAAGGTAATAGAAAAAATTGTTAGCTTATATGGAGAAGGCAACTATATAGATAATTTAAAAGTAGCTCAAAAAGCTCCAAAAGAGTGGGAAAGTACAATAGAAGAGCTTCTAGAAGAGTTATCTAAATTAGATTATGGAACATTCTCAATAAAAGATAGTAGTATTAATTTAAAAGGCTTTGCATCTAGTCAGAGTTTAAAGAGTAATATTATTTCTGAATCAAATAGTATTGATAGCAGCTATATTAAACATTATAGTATAGATATACCAAAACCTAAAGTAGAAAAAAGTAAAGCGAAAAGTTGCCAAGATAGCTTTAAAAAACTGCTAAAAGGGCATAAAATACTATTTAAATATAATAAATCTATAGTAAGAAAGAGCAGTTATCCTCTATTAAACCAAGTTGCAAAAGTTGCAAAAAGTTGCCCTAATAGTAAAATTATTATAGAAGGTCATACAGATAATATTGGAGATAAAAAATATAATAGAAAATTAAGTTATGCAAGAGCTAATGCAGTTAAAAGATATCTGATGAAAAAAGGTATTGCAAATAGCAGATTAAAAGCAGTTGGCTTTGGCGAGTTAAGACCTATTGCTTCTAATAAAACAAAAAGAGGCAGAGAGAAAAATAGAAGAATAGAACTTAAAGTAAAAGGAGTTAAATAATGAGTTATTTACTATTACAGATATTTTTATGCCTGCTTGTTGCAGGTATGATTGGTTTATTAATTGGTTGGTTTTTAAATAGATTAGCTTGTAAAAAGATAATCTCTGAAAATAATAGAGAGTGGGAGAGAGAGTTATCTAATATTAGTAAAAAACATAATGATGTTAAGAGTATGTTTATATCTAAATTAGATAGTGCTAATAGTCAATATGAGAGTAAGATAAATAGTATTAAAGAGTCTCATAATATTGAGATAGAAGCATATAAAGGTAAATTAAGTAGAGCCGAAGCCAATTTAGAAAAGCTTGGCAATGAACTACATAAATATATAGAAGAAAAGAGCATTATACATGATAAATATAGTGCAATTAGTAAAGAGTTAGAAGATAAAATAAAAGAGAATATTGAACTTAAAAATAAAATTGAAAGTTGTAAAAATGCACAAGAAGAGCTTGAATTAAAAATAAAAACTTTAAAAGAGGAGCATGAGAG
>CAYMUV010000019.1:0-7326 GCA_964393855.1 uncultured Nitratifractor sp. | reverse complement strand
AGAGTTAAATAGAGTAAGAAAAGAGTTGCAAGAGAAAAATATAAGAGTAAAAGAGTTAGAAGATAAACTAAAAAAAGAGTTAGAGAGTTGTAATAATAAATTAAGTAATCTTAAAAACTCTAATGAAGATGAAATAAAAAATTATAAAGAAAAAATTTTAGATTTAGAGAGTAAATTAAATAGTGAACTCAACAAACAAAAAGAGAGTGAAGCAGAGCATAAAGCAGAGCTTCAGAGATTACAAGTAGAGTCTAAAAGAGTAGAAGATGAGTATAAAAAACTATTAGCCAAGAAAGAGAATCTGCAAAAAGAGTATGAGGCAAAGTATCAAGAGCATATTAAGCAGTTAGAGTTAGAGTCACAAAAAGCGAAAGAAGAGAATAAAAAGTTACTAGAAGCCAATAGTAGTCTGCAAAAAGATTATGATAGCAAAATAGCTACTTTAATGAGCTCTAGTAAAAAAGTAGAGCCATCTAGCAAAGAGAGCAGTAAAATAGTATCTGATTATACTATTAATGTAGAAAAAGATAGAGAGAAAAATCTAATTTTAGATGGATATGTAAATAGTAGTGCTGAGCATGAGAAAATTATACAAGAGGCTAATAGGTTATTTGGAGAAAAAAAGGTTATAGATAAAATTAAAATTCTTAAAGGTGCACCAGAAAAATGGAGCGATACTCTTATATTATCTTTAAATAATTTATATAAATTAGATTATGGTGAATTTAGCTTAATTAATGACAAAATAGAATTTAAAGGCTATACTGTAGATAAAGATACTAAAGATAGTGTTACAGATAATATTAGTAAGTATCTATATAGTCAATATAGTTATAAAATAGATATTAATATATTAGAAAAAGAGCCTAAAAAAGAGATAGTTGTAGAGTATAGTATGGTAGATAGGCTTAGAAAACGAAATGTTAAGGGTTCTCAAAAGAGAATAAAGTCTAAAAGAAGTTTAATGAGAGCTGAAAATAGAGATATAGAAAAAAATGAAAAAGAGCCAAATAATAAGAAGTTAAAAGTTAAATATGAGACCCAAAAAGAGAGTAAAGATAATTTACAATTAATAAGAGGTATTGGAAAAGTTTTAGAAAAAACTTTAAATAGTATGGGAATATATAGGTTTGAGCAGATAGCGTCTTGGAGTGATAAAGAGGCAGAGCAGATAGGTAGAGATTTAGATTTCCCTGGAAGAATAGAGAGAGAAGAGTGGATAGTACAAGCTAAGAAACTAGCAAAAGGAGAGAAAACAGAGTTTTCAGAACGAGTAAAAAGAGGGGAAGTTCCAACAAGTAAAGATAAGTAGTAATATCTACTACTTAATCTTGATAATAGATATCTTTTTAAGCTACTTACGAATAAATTTACTCCATATAATTTAGCTAATTAAAATAAAACATTACTAGCATAAAGCTTGATAATAGTTAGAAAATTTAATTAATATTTTGTTTATTTAAGTAAAATTGCTACATAAATTGCACAAATGTTCTACTTATGTTTTGTATAATTTTGCAAAATAATTTATATTTGTTAAGAGGTAAAGATGAATAGTAAGATTTTAGATATAAAACAAGAGGTTGGTAAGATAATTGTTGGGCAAGAGCATTTAATTGACTCTTTATTAATTGGGCTTATTACTAATGGGCATATACTTGTAGAGGGTGTGCCTGGTCTTGCTAAGACTACGGCAATTAATGCACTATCTCGTGCTATTGGGCTTGATTTTAAGCGTATTCAATTTACGCCAGACTTGTTGCCTAGTGATATTACAGGTACAGAGGTTTATAATCCTAAAGAGGCTAGTTTTTATATTAAAAAGGGTCCTGTATTTACAAATTTGCTATTAGCAGACGAAATTAACAGAGCACCTGCAAAGGTTCAAGCAGCTCTTTTAGAGGTTATGCAAGAGAAGCAAGTTACAATTGCAGATAGAACATTTAAATTAGATTTGCCATTTTTGGTACTTGCAACACAAAACCCAGTAGAGCAAGAGGGGGCATACAAGTTGCCAGAGGCTCAGTTAGATAGATTTATGCTAAATGTTTTAGTAGATTATAATAGTTTTGATGAAGAGTTAGAGATAGTTAATCGTGTTGCAAAAAATGGCTTCGAAGAGATTAGCCAAGTAGCAAATAGAGATGATTTAAATGCACTTAAAGAGCAATATAAAGCTGTACATGTTGATGAAGCACTACAAAAGTATATGTTAAAGATTATCTTTGCAACTAGAGACCCTAAAGCTTATGGTTTAGAGGATATTGCAGAGTTTATTGAGTTTGGGGCAAGCCCTAGAGCTTCGATAGATCTATATCGTGCTAGTGCTGCACACGCACTTATAGAGGGAAAAGATTATGTAACACCACTTAATGTTGCACAGATGGCATATGATGTACTTAGACACCGTCTTATATTAACATATAAAGCACAAGCTAAGGGTATGAGTGCAGATAAGATAATAGCAAAAATTTTAGGTAGCATTAAGGCACCATAATGTTTGAGCAAAGAGCAAAAGAGATACTTCTAAAAGCAAAAAAAGAGGTATTTACAGGCAATATTGGTAGCCATCTGACAGCCTTTAAGGGCGATGGAATCGATTTTGCTGAAATTAGAGCTTACAATAGCGGAGATGATGTTCGAAAAATAAATTGGAAAGCAACTGCTAAAAGCGGCGACTTAAAGCTTAACGAATTTAATGAAGAGCGAGAGTTGCATATTGTAGTGGCTGTAATGTTAAGTGGTGGGCTTAATTTTGGCACTAAACGACTAAAGCAAGATAGTGTAGCTGAGATTTTAGCACTACTTGGATTTAGCTCGATTGCTAGTGGCGATAGATTAGAGATTGCACTTTTTAGCGATAAGTTAGAGCGACACTTTAAGCCAACAAAGAGTAGTGGCATTGTAGAGATGGCTGTTAGAGAAGTCTTATCTAAAGATTTAATCGGAAAAGAAGCCAACTATTTAGAGCTTATAAATTTTTTACAAAGCAGACTTAAGAGAAAAGCTGTAGTAGTAATTATAGGCGACTTTTATGAAGATATAGATATTAGCTACTTAGCTAAACATCAACTCTATTTAGTAAGGGTTAGAGACCACTTTGAAGAGGAGCTTTCAGATGTGGGCGAGGTTGGCTTAATAGACCCAATTAGCAAAAAAAGTGTAGAAGCAAATATAGATAGCAGCTTAATTAAGAGCTACAAAAGTGCATTAAAAAAACATGATAATACTCTAAATGAGCATATTTTAGAGTATGGTGCAACAATTGGAAATATCTATACAAACGACGATGTATATTTAAGAGCAACAGATATTTTTAAGGGGTGAGATAGGTGAATTTAATAGATATAGAAACAAATGTAAACCTAAATTTAGTAAATCCATTGTGGTATCTGCTTGGGTTTATAGCGTTAATTGTTTTACTATTGTTGGCTCTATTTTTTTATAAGCGAGGCAAAAAAAAGTATAGGTTTAAATTAACACCTAAAGAGCTTGCAAAAGAGAGAGTTAAAAATATAGACTATACAGATGCAAAGAGTGTGGCTTATATTTTTGGTGAAGATGTGGCACTATTTGTAGATGATAAAAATAGGCAAAAGTATAAAGAGTTAGAGCAAAAATTAGCAGAGTATAAATATAAGAAAAATGTACCTGAGTTAGATAAAAGTTTAGAAAAAGAGATAAAAGATTTTATAAGGGGAATTAGATGGGGCATATAGAGTTTGAGTATCCTATTTGGTTTATAGTGCCATTTATCTTTTTGCTATGTATAAAGTTTTGCCCAAAAAGAGTAGAGTCTATCTACTTTCCTGGATTTAAATTTATAAAGAATGCAAGTAGTAAGCGTGCAATTTTACAACATATTTTAAGATTTTTAATAGTTACTTTAATTGCTATAGCTCTTGCTACGCCACTATCTAAAAGCGATGTAGAGCTTAAAAACGATAAGGGGCATGAGATTGCACTAATTATGGATGCAAGTGGCTCGATGCGAGAGTATAATAAATTTAAAATTACAAAAGATATTGTTATAGATTTTTTAAACAAAAGAAAGCACGATAAAATTGGTTTAACTATCTTTGCAGATTTTGCCTATATTGCTGTACCTTTAACTTACGATAAGCAGAGTATGATTAGGTTACTTAAAAGGATAGATGTAGGTGTTGCAGGTACGCAGCGAACTGCACTATATGAAGCACTCTTTTTAAGTGCAAATCTCTTTAAGCACTCTCATGCAAAAGAGAAGGTTGCAATTTTGCTAACAGATGGTATAGATAATACAAACTCTATACCTTTAGATGTTGCACTAAAGACGGCTAAAAAGTATGGTATTAAAGTTTATACAGTAGGTGTTGGTAATCAAGGCGATTTTGATGCAAAGATTTTAAAAAAGATTGCTAGCGATACAGGTGGTAAGTTCTTTAGTGCCAATTCGGTGCAGAAACTAAAAGCAATATATTCTACAATCGACAAGCTAGAAAAGAGTGATTTTAAAGCTAAGAAGTATGTTAAGAAAAAGTATTACATAGAGTATCCATTAATAGGTGCTTTAATTTTGCTTTTGGTGCTATTTTTTAGTAGTTATGTAAGGGGGCGAAGATGAGTTTTGAGAATATAGAGTATCTACTACTTTTAATACTTGCTTTGCCTATGTTTTGGATTGCATTTAAGTTAAGTAGTAAAATTTTTGCAAACTTTAATGCAGATATTTTAAAGAAAATTAGAGCAAAGAGTGGAGGCTTAAGCCAAAGAGTTAGGGCAATACTTTTAGTTGTTGCTTATATTTTAATAGTTATTGCAATTGCAAGACCACAAATTAACAATGGAGATATTAAAGTAAAGAGCCAAAGCAGAAGCTTAGTAACGGCTATAGATATATCTAAATCTATGTTAGTTAGCGACCTATACCCAAATAGATTTAAGTTTGCAAAGGCTAAATTTATGGAGCTTTTAGATAACTTAAAAGATACAAAAGTAGCACTAATTGGCTTTAGCTCGAGAGCCTTTTTGGTTTCGCCATTAACTAGCGATGCAAGTTCGCTAAAGTTTTTAGCAAAAAATTTAAAGATGCAAAATTTAAATCTTAAGGGCACATCGATACTAGAGGCACTAAAATCGGCTAATAATTTAATGAAAGACTCAAAACAAAAAGCTCTGTTAATTATGAGCGATGGTGGAGATAAAAAAGATTTTAGTAAAGAGATAGAGTATGCAAAGAGTCACCATATTAGGGTCTTTGTATATGCTACTGCTACTAAAAAGGGTGGCGTTTTAAAAGTATATGGACAAACTATGAAAGATGCAAAAGGCAATATTGTTATTTTACGAAGAGATGATGCAATAAAAAAGTTAGCACTAAGTACAGGTGGAGCTTATATGCCATATAGTTTAAATAGTAAAGATATGAAAGAGTTAGCAAAAATATTAGAGAGCTCGTTAGCTATAGATAAGAGCGAAGATGTGGTAATTCATAATAGAGAAGAGCTATTTTATTACCCATTAATTTTGGCACTAATATTGATATTTGTAGCAAGTTTCTCTATGCCTAAAAGGAGAGAGTCGTGAGAGTAGTTTTAATAGTTTTATTTTCTATAATATTTTTAAATGCAGGTGTAATGGATTACTATACCTATAAAGAAGCAGAAAAAGATTTTGCAAGTGGAAACTATAAAGGTGCTATGAGTGAGTATCAAAAATTAGCTAAAAGTGGTAACCAAAGAGCAATATATAATTTAGCAAATATTCAATATAAGGCAAAAGATTATAAGGGAGCAATAGAAAATTATAAAAAGATTACAGATGCTAATTTAAAATCGAAAGCACTCTATAATATGGGTAATGCTTATGCTAAAAGTGGCAAGTTAAAAGAGGCTATAAAATCTTATGAAGAGTCGCTAAAGCTAAAAGATACTAAGGCAACTAGGCATAACTTAGAAGAGGTTAAAAAGGCTCTAAAGAAAAAGCAGCAACAAAAAAAAGAGAATAAGAAAAACAAAAAGAATCAGCAAAAAAATCAAAAGAAAAGCTCTAAAGATAAAAAGAGTAATCAAAATAAGCAAAATAAAAATGGCAAAGATAATAAGCAAAATAGCAATAATCAACAAAAGCAAAATAGAGAGAATAACAGCTCTCAAAACAACAAACAAAATAGCCAAAATAGTAATAAAAAGAGTCAAGATAGCAATAAGACAAAGAGTAATCAAGAGAAGAAGAAACAAAATAGCGAGAATAATAGAACTAAAGAGCAAAATCATTCGCAAAAGCAACAAAAAAGTAGCGAAAACAATAGTACAAAAAAAGAGAAAAAGAGTGGCTCTAAAGATGAGCACAATAAAACAAAAGAGCAGAAGGCTAAAGAGCAACAAGCAAATGCTCAAAAGCAAAAAGATGGCGACAAAAAGCAAAAGCAGCTAAAGGCTAAGCAGGCTCAAAAGGCTAAAAAAGGCGATAAAAAAGATAGAGCCAAAGCTCTTGGAGCAAAAGTGCCAATTTCGGATATGGAAGAGAGAAAATGGCTTAAGAGATTAAACTCTAAAGGGGTAAATAGCCTTATGTTAGAGTTACCAACAAAAGGAGCAAAAGATGAAACAAAAACACCTTGGTAGGGTATTTATAATTTTAATATTTTTAACACTTAATCTGTTTGCAAATGTTGTAGATGCCTACTTGGATAGAAGTAGCATTTACGAAGGCGAGCAGGCAAAATTGACAATTAGTGCAAAGGGTAGTAATATTGAATTTCCAACTATTACATTGCCAGATGCCCAAATTAGTGGGGGTGGTAGCTCTTCGGAGTTGATATATATTAATGGTAAACTTACTAAGAAAAAGAGACAAAGCTATATTATAGATACCACAAAAGATATTACAATACCTGCTTTAGATGTAAGAGTAGATGGCAAAGTTTATAAGACAAACCCATTAACTCTAAAGGTATTAAAGCAAGATACAACTTCGGCAGTTGCACCATATATTTTAAATATGAGCTTAGATAAAAATAGCTCTAAAGTAGGAGAGCCAGTAGAGTTAACATTAACATTTAAGATAAAGCTGGGTGCTAGAGCCGATAGAGTAAATATTATTCCCCCTACAATTTCAGATTTTTGGGTAAAGGGGCAACCACAAAAAGAGGAGCATACAGCAGGTGGCTACGATATTGTAAAGTATAAATATACTATCTTTCCACAAAAAAGTGGAGTACTAACTATACCAAAGACTTATGTATCTATTGGAATTGCACAAAATAGTGGTGGTGCATTTGATGACCCATTTTTTGGTAATTCGCCATTTACTCAACTTAGATGGAGAAAAATATACTCTAATAGT
>CAYMUV010000018.1:5839-10042 GCA_964393855.1 uncultured Nitratifractor sp. | reverse complement strand
AAACTTCTATTGATGGTTCAGATTTAGTATTTATTGCTGCTGGTCTTGGTGGTGGTACAGGTACAGGTGCTGCACCAGTTACTGCACAAGCTGCTAAAGATGTTGGTGCTTTAACAGTTGCTGTTGTAACTACACCATTTAAATTTGAAGGTAGAAAAAGAACAAAGTTAGCTTTAGAGGGCTTAGAAGAGCTTAAAGAGGTAAGTGATTCTATTATTGTTATCCATAACGAAAGAATTCTATCTATTGCAGAGAAGAACTTAGGTGTAAAAGAGAGCTTTAAATTAGTTGATGATGTTTTAGCACAAGCTGTATCTGGTATCTCTAATGTTATTATTTCTCACTCTCCAAGTGATATTAACTTAGACTTTGCAGATGTTAGAACTGTTATGAGTCATAAAGGTTTAGCACTGATGGGTGTTGGGCATGCAGTTGGTCAAAATGCTGCTTATGAAGCTGCAACAGAGGCTATTAGCTCTCCTTTATTAGGAGATATATCTATTAAAGGTGCTAGAGGTATTTTGGTACACTTTAAAATAAATCCAAATTATCCAATTCTTTCTATATCAGAAGCAATGAATACTATAGAAGAGTATGCAGATGAAGATGCAAGTGTAATTTTTGGTACAACAACTGATGAGTCTATTCCAGAAGATGAAGTAAATATTACAATTGTTGCAACAGGTTTTGAGTCAGAATCTAATAAAGATAGTAAGGGTAGTGATACTACAAGTTCAAAACCTGCTAATAAAACACAACCTGTAAGAACACCAAATGTTATTAAAGTTGTTGGTGGTGAAAATGACTCTTATTACGATACACCTACATTCTTAAGAAAGCAAAGAGACTAACTCTTAGCTTTCCTTGTCAATTTTTATACAATTTTACTTATTTTATTGACATTTTTTCTATATTTTAAACTTTTTTTATATATAATATAATATCTCAAAATAAAAGGATTGATATGAAAAAATCGATTGTTACACTACTATGTGGTTTTGGTTTGTTGTTTGCCTTAAATCCACAAACTGCTTCTAAAGAAGATTTAATGAAAATTAAAGGTGTTGGAGAGGTTAAAGCTTCTGCAATTATTAAATATAGAAGATCTCACAAAATTAAAAATGTTGCTGATTTATCTGAAGTAAAAGGTATTGGAGAAGTTATTGCCAATAACATATTTAAAGATGTACTTAGTGGCGATGCTAACTCTAAACCTAGTAAAAAGTCTAAAAAATCTACTTCTAAAAAATCTAGTAAAAGTAAATCTAAAGCTAAAGAATCTAAAAAAGAAGATACAAAAGAAAAAGCAAAAGATGCAAAAGATAGCATGAAAAAAAGTGCTAAAGATGCAAAAGATAAATTAAAAAAATCTAAAAGCAAAAAAAGTAAATCTAAGAAGAAAACAAAATCTAAGAAAAAATCTAAAAAAGCTGCATAATTAATAATTGCAACTTAAGTTGCATTTTATGTAGCAGATTTTCATTATAATTCTATTAAAAAAGGATTATAATGAAAACTTTTAACTTCGTATGTCCAAATTGTTTAAAAACTAATAAATTACCTTTTAAAGATTCGTATAAAAAAGCTCAATGTGGTTATTGTAAAAACTCTTTATTAGATGGTAAAGTAATAGAGGCAAATAGCAGTAATTTTTATAATATAATTAATAGCTCTACAGTACCTGTTATTGTAGATTTTTGGGCACCTTGGTGTGGACCTTGTAAAATGATGGCACCAAGTTTTGCAGATGCAAGTAAAGAGTTAGCTCCAAAAGTTCAATTTGTAAAATTAAATACAGAAGTTGCTCAAGATATTGCTAGCTCATTTGGTATAAGGTCTATTCCGACATTAATTGTATTTAAAGACTCTAAAGAGGTAGAGAGGCTCTCTGGTACACTGCCAAAAGAGCATATAATATCTTTAGTATCTAAGTATATAAATTGAATATAACGTTTTAGTTTTGTACTTATTTCTTATCTATTTATTTTTTTTTAGTATAATTGTTTAAATTTAAAAGGATAGATATGCCTAGTGCTAAAGTTTTTATATTAGAAGATGACCCAACTTTAAATGAGACTCTTGTTGAATTTTTAGAAGATAATAACTATTTAGTGGAGTCATCTTTAGATGGTTATGATGCAGAAGATAAACTCTATGAAAATAGATACGATTTACTTATTTTAGATGTTAATGTACCTAATTTAGATGGCTTTTCGTTGCTTAAAAGTATTAGAGAGTTTGGTGTTAGTACGCCTGTAATTTTTTTAACAGCTAGAGATGGCATAGATGATATAAAAACAGGTTTTAGTGCTGGTGCAGAAGATTATATTAAAAAGCCTTTTGTTTTAGATGAGTTACTTGTTAGAATAGAAGCAATACTTAGCAGATACAAAAGCAACTCTAGTAACATAGAAATAGCAGATAAGATATATTTTAATAGTAGTGTCGGAGAAGTGTTAGTAGATGGAAAATCGTATATGCTTAGTAAAAAAGAGGCAAAATTATTAGAGCTTTTTGTAAACTCAAAAGATGAAATTTTAACACACGAGTATATATTTAGTGAACTTTGGGACTATGATGAAACACCAAGCGATAGCTCTTTAAGAACATATATTAAAAATTTAAGAAAAATTATTGGTAAAGAGCGAATAGTTAGTATTAAAAAAAGAGGGTATCGATATATTAGAGCATAGTGAAAAAAAGAGTTTAAGTAGATTTATTGCTATCTATATGCTTCTTGTTTTAACAATAATTGTTACGGTCTCTTTTATATATTATAGCTCATCTAAAGATAAGATTATGTTAGAGTATAAAAGCTTAATGCAAGAGTATGCTACACTACAAGTTAGAAGATTAAAGTGGCTACATAATCACTTTCCAAAATATAAAGAGTACCCAAGAGATAATAGATTTAATAGTGGAATTTACGATTTAGAGTATAAAGAGATTTTTTCTACCATGGAAAGTAAAGAAGTACATCTTGATAAGAGTTTATATTTTACAAAAAATTATGTAGTTTATGTATCTATCTTAAGCGATTACTATTTAGGTGCTAAGTATCTATTAATAGAGATACCTAAAAATGAAAAAACCATTAACAATATATATAGAAATATTATTATATACTCTTTATTTGCACTCGTAATTCTTTTTGCTTTTGGATACTATTTATCTAAGCTGTTTGTAAAGCCTATGAAACGCTCTATTGAGATACTAGATAATTTTATTAAAGATACAACGCACGAAATAAATACTCCAATTACAATTATAAATAGTAATATCGAGATGTTAAATACTAATAATTTTAGCCCAAAAGATTGTAGAAAATTAAATAGAATAAAGATTGCTTCTCGAACATTAGCTAGCATATACAAAGATTTAAAATTTACCACTTTAGAGCACTTAGATAGTGTCGAAGAAGGTGAGTTTAATTTAAGTGAATTAGTACAAGAGAGAGTAGATTACTTTATGCTCTTTATGGATTCTAAAAATATAAAAGTTAAATTAAATTTAGATAAATTTGTTATAAAGGCAAATAGGGGTATGATATCTAGAATGGTAGATAATGTCTTATCTAATGCAATTAAGTATAATAAAGTAGGTGGTAGTATATCTGTTACAATCAAAGACAATATGTTAATAATAGAAGATAGTGGTATTGGCATAGATAATGAAAATATAAAAAATATATTTAGCAGATACAGTAGGTTTAACAAACACGAAGGTGGATTTGGTTTAGGGCTAAATATTGTTAAACAAATAGCTAACTATTATAAAATAACAATAGATGTAGAGTCAAAAAAAGATAAAGGAACAAGGTTTATATTTAAATGGTAAGAGAGTTTATATTAATAATTAGTTTGGTGTTAAGTTTAAATGCAAATTTTAAAGATAGTTGCTTAAAGTGTCATACAAAAATGAAAGTAAGTTTGAGAAAAACATTTATGAACTCTTTATTGGTTTATGGTGGAGAAAAAAACTTAAAAATAGGTCTTTTTTACTATTGTAAAAACCCTACATCTATGACTTCTGTAATGAGTGATGAGTTTTTAAGTAGATTTTTACCATTAAAAAAATATATTAATGTAGATGATAATGAACTAAAAAAATTATTAAATGAGTACTGGAAAAGTTACAAAGTTATGGGAAAATTAAAATAAAATTAAAAAATTCACTTTAATTTCACATTTTAAGTGTTATAAT
>CAYMUV010000018.1:0-5739 GCA_964393855.1 uncultured Nitratifractor sp. | reverse complement strand
CTGCACTATTTGCTAAATGTGTAAGTTGTCATGGTGCTAAAGGTGATCAAAAAGCACTTAGTAAATCTGATTTAATTGGTGGTTGGGATGCTGCTAAAGTTGAAGAAGCACTTAAAGGTTATAAAGCTGGTAGTCGTAATGTTCATGGAATGGGTGGCGTTATGAAAGGTCAAGTTGGTAAATATAGTGATGCTGATATTAAAGCAGTTGCTGAGTACATTAGCAAACTTAAATAATTAAAATTTTAAGGGTCGCACTTTGCGACCATTAAATTAGGATTAAATATAAATAGTAATTTTAAACAATTTTACTCAAAATATCCATATATACTTTCTGATAATCTAATCGACTATTACTCTATTTTTGGTGGCATAGAAGATGTTAATCTTGAGCTATTTTCTAATATAGAAGAGTCTATAAAAGATAATATATTAAAGCCTGAAATTATAGAAAAAATACCATTTTTTTTAGATAGTGAACTTTTTAGTAAATTTTTAATTGCTTTGGCAAAAAGTGATGGAAAGATGTTTAGTCTCTTTAATAGGTTAAAGATTGGTAGAGCTACCGGTTTAGATATTGTAGAAGAGTTAGTAGATAAGCAAATAATTAGAGTAAGCACTTCGCGAGAAAAGCCATTAAAAATATTTAAAAAGCAGCTTTTAAAAAAGGAGTTTAAAGAGTATATAATTGAACCAAAATTATACTTTAGCAAGCCTTTTTTTAGATTTTGGTATTTTTGTGTAGAGCCAACAAAAAGCAGTAATAGCAACTACAACATTGAAAAAGCTATAAATATATATAAAGAGTATGGCTATAAATTATCCTCTTTAGTTTTTGAGCATTTAAGTATAGAGCTTTTAAAAAAATATTATGAAGATAGTGATACCTTGGTAGAGTTTGGCTCTTATTGGGATAGGTTTAGTGAATTTGATATATATTGTAAAAGCAAAAGTGGTAAATATATTTTGGGTGAATGTAAATATAAGAGTAGACCAATAACAAAATCTGAATTAATCAAATTACGGCAAAAAGCTGAACTATCTGGCTTGAGTGTATATAAATATGCACTATTTTCAAAGAGCGGATTTAGTCAAGAGTTTTATAAAAATTTAGATAAAGATACTTTAATATTTACCCTAGAAGACTTTAGTAGGCTTTATTAATTATTTTTTTGTAAACTCTTTTTTCTTTTTTTAATATTTTGAATATGAGTTTTATACTCTGAAGAAAAATTGTGACTACCTTTAGAATTTTTCATAAAATATAAATAATTTGTTTTTTTGGGCATTAGAGTTGCAATTATTGCAGCTTTAGATACATTACAAACAGGTTCATTTGGTACACCTTTATGCTTGTATGTATTGTAACTACTTTTATCATTTTTTATTCTAAAATGGGTAATTTTTTTGTGTGAGTATTTGCCATAGTTTAATGTTCCATCCATTTGTAGGCGCATTTTTTTATGTAGCCTATTGTATATTACAGAAGCAATAATTGGCATCTCTTGTTTATTTGCAGCCTCTTTTTCTAATATAGATGCAATTGTTATTACATTTTTCCATATTTTTGGATTGTAGCTATTTAGATAAGTTTTTGATATTTTTTTGTAGCTTTTAAAGCTTTTGTCTATTAAATATTTAATAGTGTCAGCCTCTTTAAAATATATTGGAATATTATATGTATTTGCTAAAAAGTTACCCTCTTTATACTTTGCTAAAACATTATAATTGCTTTTTAGTTTGTTTAAATCAAAATTTAACTTTTTTGCAATATTAATAAGAACAAAATGAGTTGTTTCCCCAGGTATTATTGTAATTGGAGTATAGTGGTTAGAATATGAGCCTAGCTCTTTTAAAAATTTATATCTTGGTAGCTTTTTTTTGCTAATATATACCCATCCAGCTTGAGGTTTTGTAAATAATTTTAAAAAAATAGTATCTAAAAAACTTACAGAGTAAGATTTTTTTGCTAAATAGCTAATAATTTCTGAGCTATTATTAGATGGCAATTTAAGGTTTTGTTTGCTCTTAATTGGTGTAATAAAATAGATAGCAATAGTGAGTAGTAGAATAAATATAACTACTGCTATCGATATATATCTCCACTTTTTACTCATTGTAGCTCTTTGTTTCTATTCGTTTCTAAGTACAGTTAATGCATCAGTTTTAGAGGCTCTTATTGCAGGATAAATAGCTGATAAAAGTACAATAATTGCAGTTCCAGCAATTATTGTTAAATAGTCACTTAGTGGTAAATCTATAGGTAATTTAGATGTTGTATAGATATCAGCAGGTAGCGATATAATATCGTATGTTGTAAGAACCCAAATACCAATAAGACCTAATATAGTACCTAAGACTATGCCTAAAAATCCAATTATAATACCAAGATAGAAGAAAATTCTTTTTATCTCTTTAGATGTAGCACCAAGTGTTCTCATTAGTGCAATTTCACTTCTTCGGCTCATTACAGTCATTAATAGAGACGATATGATATTTAAAGATGCAACTAAAATAATTAATAGTAGTACTAAAAAAAGTGCCTTTTTCTCCATTTGCATAGCTTGGAAGAAGCCACCATTTTGCTCCCACCAACCCTCTATTGCACAATTTTCTGGTAAATATTGTCTAACTTTATTAATCAATTTCATTGGCTCTTTAGTATATATATGAGCTCCATCATATCTATTTGGCTCTTTTTTAAGAATTTTTTCGAATGCTTGGTGGGTAGTATAAACTATACCCTTATCATATGCACTAAGACCAGAGTTAAATTTGCTTATAACTTTTACCCTTTTTTGTAAAGGCATTGTACCAAAGCCTGCAGCTTGTTGAGAAGAGAAAAATAGTGTTAATTTATCATCTTTTTGTAAACCAAGAGTTTTAGATAACTCTTTACCTATTATAGCACTAAATTTTGATATGTTATTTTTATCTGTTAAGTTATAAGCTTTATTAAATACTTTATTTATTTGTGCCTCTTTAGCAAAATCTACACCATATAGTATAGTACCTTGTACGCTGTCTGCGTTTTTAGCGATAACTTGTGTAGTATAGTATGGGCTAATTTTAAGTTCTGGAAATTTACTCTTTATTAAATTTAATCTATCTTGTGTAATACCTTTGTTGTCGTAAGATACAATAGTTAATGGATAATTCATTATGAATAGTTTTTTCTTAAACTCATCGTGTGTACCATTTGTAACACCAATACCAATCATAAGTACCATTACACCCATTGCAATACCTATTAGTGCAAGCATTGCCGAGATAAAAATAAAAGGGTTATCTCTATCGTATTTTAGGTAGTGTTTTATAAACTTTCGTATAAACTTAGGACTATATATTTTGTTCATTACGCAAGCAATCCTTTTTTAGGTCCACTTTTGCCGCAGCAATTTTTATACTTTTCGCCACTACCACATGGGCATGGGTCGTTTCTTTTAGGTTTTTTATCTACTATTTTTGCTCTCTCTTCTTCGGTTTGCTTTAAATTATTACTGCTTTTATGCTCTTCTTGCTCTTGTTGGCTAGGGTGCTCATTTGCACCTGCTGCCTCTTGTTGAGGCTCTTCAAAATTAAACTCTACTCTATGAATAAATTTGATAGACTCTATTTTTATTCTTTTTATTAACTCTTCGAATAGTCTATAGCTCTCTTGTTTATACTCTGTTAAAGGGTCTTTTTGGTTGTAGCCTCTTAGCCCTATACCGGTTTTAAGAGTGTCCATTTCGTAAAGGTGGTCTCTCCATTGGTTATCTAAAGTTTGTAGGTATATTAGTTTTTCTACTTCGGCTCTTTGTGCTGTATCAAAAGGAGACATTTTCTCTTCGTATAGCTCTTCTAAAACACCAAGTAGTAGCTCTTTGATTTCATTTGGTTCTTTGTTCTCTAGCATATCTTTTGGCATCTCTATACCAGATACTTCTGCAAGCTCTTTAATTAAACAATCTAAATCAAAATCTTCGCTAGGCAAACCATCTATTATTTCACAATCTTGCATTAGAAAATCTAAAACTTCTGCTCTATTCTCTTTTATTTTAGCTGCAATGTCATATTCTGGGTCTATTAGTTGGTCTCTAAATTTATAAATTGCCTTTCTTTGGTAGTTTGCAACATCATCATATTCGATAAGATTTTTTCTAGATTCATAATGTAGAGATTCTACCTTTTTTTGTGCACTCTCAACGCTTCTTGTAACTAATTTAGAGTCTATAAATTCACCTTTTTTAACTCCAATTTTATTCATAATGTTTCTTATTTTATCTCCACCAAAGATACGAAGTAGGTTGTCATCTAAGCTTAGATAAAATTGGCTCTCTCCTGGGTCGCCTTGTCTTCCTGAACGACCACGAAGTTGGTTGTCTATTCTTCTACTTTCGTGTCTTTCTGTTCCTAAAATTGCTAAACCACCTAGCTCTTTAACTTCGTCTGTAAGTTTAATATCAACACCACGACCAGCCATGTTAGTAGCAACAGTAACTGCGCCTTTTAAGCCAGCGTTTTTAATAATTTCTGCCTCTTGTTCGTGATTTTTTGCATTTAATACATTGTGTGGGATTTTCTCTTTTTTTAATTTTTCGTGTATTAGCTCACTCTTTTCAATCGAAGCTGTACCTATAAGTACAGGCTGACCTTTTTGATGATACTCTTTTACTTTTGCTGCAACTGCATCTAGTTTTTCATCTTCTGTATTAAAGATTAAATCGTTTTTGTCTTCTCTTGCAATTGGCAAATTTGTAGGAATAGAAACAACATCTAAACTATAAATTTCAGAAAATTCTGTAGCTTCTGTTTGTGCAGTTCCTGTCATACCTGCTAATTTATCGTAAAGTCTAAAGTAATTTTGGTAAGTAACTTCTGCAAGAGTTTGTGACTCTTCTTTAATTTCTACTCCCTCTTTAGCTTCTAGGGCTTGGTGTAAGCCTTCGCTATATCTTCTGCCTTCGCTAAGTCTTCCTGTAAACTCATCTACAATAATTATTTCGCCATCTCTAACAACATAATCTACATCTTTTTCAAATAGATAGTTTGCTTTTAGGGCTTGGTCTAGATGGTGTGTTAGCATAGCATTTTCCATACTATATAAATTACCCACACCAAATAGGTCTTCTGCTTTTTGGAAACCTTGCTCTGTTAAAGTAATTTGTTTGTTTTTTTCATCTACTATAAAGTCGCCAGTTGTCTTTTTATCTTCGCCTGGTTTAGCTGGAAGCTCTTTGCCTTTTTCTAATTTTAGAGCAATTTCGTTTGCAATAGAGTAGTATTTTTGGTCTCTTTGTGTTGGACCAGAGATAATTAACGGTGTTCTGGCTTCGTCGATTAAAATAGAGTCCACTTCATCTACAATTGCAAAATAGTGCTCTCTTTGAACTTTCTCTTCTTGATTTGTTTTCATATTATCTCTAAGATAATCAAAGCCAAATTCATTATTTGTACCATAAGTTATATCTGCACTATATTGTGCTTTTCTCTCAAAGTCATCATAAATTTCAGAAGTTATACAGCCAGTAGTGTAGCCTAGAAATTCATATAGTTGCCCCATCTCTTGAGCATCTCTTTTTGCAAGGTAGTCGTTTACTGTTACTAAATGTACACCGCGCCCCAACATTGCATTAAGAGCAACAGCTAATGTTGCAACAAGGGTTTTACCCTCACCAGTTTTCATCTCTGCAATATCGCCATCGTGCAATACCATACCACCAACTAACTGAACATCATAGTGTCTCATACCTAAAAC
>CAYMUV010000017.1:0-10238 GCA_964393855.1 uncultured Nitratifractor sp. | reverse complement strand
ACATACTCTTTGCCCGAAGCTTCGCTAGATAGATTTATGCTAAAGGTAAATGTAGGTTACAATACTCACAAAGAGGAGTTCGAAATTGTAAAAAGGGTTGCAGAAAAAAGATTTGAGAGCATAAAGACTATTTTAGATTACGAAAAATTTAAAGAGTTAAAAAGTAGTTGCGAGGCTGTACATATAGATGATGCTTTATTAGAGTATATGTTAAATATTATCTTTGCAACCAGAGAGCCAAAAGAGCATGGCTTAGAAGATTATGCACAATACATAGACTTTGGTGCAAGCCCAAGAGCAAGTATAGATATATACAAAGCTACTAAAGCTATTGCCTTTTTAAATGGTAAAGATTACGCAACACCTTTAGATGTGGCAAAAGCTGCATTTATGACGCTTAGACATAGATTAAAACTAAACTATACAGCAAAAGCAGATAATATAAATAGCGATACAATTATAGAAAAAATTCTAGAGAGAGTGCCAGCACCATAATGCTACTAGAAGAGATAAAATTTAAGAGTAAAAAACTTCTTTTTCTAAATATTTTTGGAGAAAATAGCACAAAAGATTTAGGTAGTGGTATGGAGTACGAAGGTAGCAGAGAGTACACCACCAACGACGATATACGCCACCTAAATTGGCGACAAATGGCAAAAGGTAGTGGTGCAACAGTAAAAGTTTATAGCGAACAAAAGCAGTTAAATATTGTTTTAGTCTATCTAATAAGTGGCTCTCTTAACTTTGGAAAACCCACAAAAAAAGATATTGCAATAGAGTCTCTAACAGCACTATCTTTTGCATCTCTAAAGAGCCAAAACAGATTAAATATTATTAAAATCTCTAAAGATAGTCACCTCTACAAAAGCTACCCAATTAATAGCGAAGTTACAAACGAAATCTATAAAGATTTAAAAAATACTTTAGCTTCTGGTAAAGTAGCTAGTAGCAAAGATATCATAGAGTATATCGAAGCAAATATAAAGAGCAAATCTATTATATTTTTTATAGGTGATTTTTTAGAGTATATAGATATATCCAAACTAAGCTACAGGCACGAAGTTTATGCAATTATCTTAAGAGATATAGCCGAAGAGGAGCTAGAGTTTAGTGGCGAGTATAATGTTTTAGATAGCAACAGTAGTAACTCTAAAATTATAAATATAGATAGCAGGCTAAAACAGGAGTATAAAAAGCATATGCTCCAACTTGACAAGTCGCTTAAAGAGCAGTTTAAAAAACACAATATTGGATTTACAAAAATCTATACAAACAACAACCCAATAGATAAAATAGCTAGGATGTTAAAGTATTATGAATAGTGCAATAACTAGCTTTAAAGATATATATCCAATAGAAAAGTTTACTCCATCAAGTAGCTACAGCTATATTTTTTATATCGCTTTTGCTCTTTTTGTGATTGCTTTAATTTTTATAATTTTTAAAATGCGCAAAAAGAGGCAAATAGACCAAAACATAAAAGCTTTAAAAGAGTTAGATTTTAACTCTAACATAACCAAAGAGAAGTTATATAAATTTACAATTTTAGCAAAGAAAACACTCAATAATAACTTAGAGAGTAGATTAAATGAAATTTTACAAGAGATAGAGCCATACAAGTATAAAAAGAGCTCCCCAAAAATTGAGCAAAAGAGCATAGATAAGATAAAAAGGTATATAGAAGATGCAACTAAGTAATATTAGCCTACTCTACCCCTATGCGTTAGCTATATTGCCACTATTTTTAGTATGCCAAAAGTTGTGTGGCAAGCGAGTAAAGAGCCTACTATTTTCTAATTTTGAACTCTTAAAAAAGCTAAGTAGCAAAAAGAGAAACCTACTTAGAGTTTTAAACTATTTAGTAATATTTTTTATATCTTTAGCTCTTGCCTCTCCTGTTATTAAGCACTCTATAGCTCCTAAAAATATTAAAGGGTATGATATATCTTTGCTCTTAGATGCAAGCGATAGTATGTACGAAGATAATAGATTTAAGATTGCAAAAAAGATTTTAAAAGAGTTTATAACAAAGCGACAAGGAGATGCAATATCTTTAACAGTATTTGGAGATTACGCCTTTGTAGCATCGCCTTTTACAAGCAACAAAGAGAGCTTAAAAGAGATAATTAACTACCTAAAACCAGGAATTGCTGGAGATAGAGCAACAGCACTATACGAAGCCTTATATCTTGGTAGCGATATCTTTAAAAAGAGCAAAGCTAAAAAGAGAGTAGTAATACTTTTAACAGATGGTATAAATACTGTTAAGAGTGTAAGCTTGCAAGATACAATAAAAAAAATAAAAGAAGAGCGACTAAAGGTATATACAATCTCTATAGGTAAAGAGGGCGACTATAACGAAAAAGTCTTATCTAATATTGCCTCCTCTACTGGTGGTAAATTCTATACTCTTAGCGACCCAAAAGAGCTTTATAAAATATACGAAGAGATAAACAAAATAGAAAAAAGCAAAATATCTACTAAAAAAGTTACTCTATTAGAGTATCTATATGCCTATCCACTTATAGTTGCACTTTTATTTATGCTGATTTTTACCTTTTTATCTAAAAAAGAGAATTTAGTTTTAAACCTAATTATATTAGTTGCACTAATATTTGCTTTGTTAAAGCCAACTATAAATAGTAGCAATAAGCAATCTAAAAGTAATATAAACTTTGCTATTGCCTTAGATATTGGGCTTTCTATGGATGGAAAAGATATATATCCAAGTCGCCTAAGCTTTGCTAAAAATAGAATTTTAACACTATTAGACTCTTTAGATAATCAAAAAGTTGCACTTTTAGCATTTAATAAGTATGCCTATTTAATAGCACCCTACTCTAATAACTACACAAATTTAAAATACCAAATAAAACATATAGACCCAACACATACTAAACGAAACAGAAGTAACCTTCTAAGTTTGCTAAAAGCACTCGAAGATATTTCGCCAAATTTAGAGAAAAAAGAGCTGCTACTATTTAGCGACTTTAGCCAACTTAAAAATGTAAAAAGTGCAACCAAATATGCAAAAGAGCACAATATAAATATCTATAGCTATATTATATCTTCTAAAGATGGCACACCTATTTTAGAGAGTTCCAAAGTGCTTAAAGATGAAAGAGGCAACATAAAACTATTTAAGGCTAAAAGTCAAGATGTAAAAGAGTTATCTAAAGTTGGAATAGTAACATACTACACTCTAAAAAGTAGTGATTTAGATAGTTTTATAAGTAAACTATCGCAAAGCTATAAAATTGAGTTTACAAAAAAAGAGAGCGAAAAAGAGCTATTTTATATCCCCTTACTTTTTGCTATACTATTAATATTTTATAGAGATATAAAAAGGAGAAGAGCATGAAGATATTGATACTATTTTTTATAACCTCTATATCTCTTTTAGCTAGTAATTATGACTATAAAACAATAATAAAAGCTCAAAATGACTATATTAAAAAAGATTACAAAAGTGCCTTAAAGCTATATAACTCTTTAGCTACAAAAGATGATAAAATAGAGTATAATATAGCCAATACCTACTATAGACTAAAAGAGTATAAAAAAGCAATCAAGCACTATAAAATGGTAAAAAGTATCAATATGCAAAGTAGAGTTTTATACAATATTGGAAATTGCTACGCAGCATTAGAAGATTATAAAAAAGCTAGTGCATTTTTTGAAAGCTCTTTAAAGTATCAAAAGAGCCAAGAGGCAAAATTTAATTTAAAAATGGCTAAAGAGCTACTTAAAAGTAAAGTTACACAAAAGCTATGTAAAGTTACCAACCCCTTTAAATCAAATATAGAAAGAGAGTTAAAAGATTTTGATAACGAAAAGTTTTTTAAAGATTTAAAAGAGGCAAAATATAAACCTTTTGAGATTAAAAACAATCTATCTAAAAATATAAATAGTGTAAAATCAGATACAATAGAGCCATCTAAATATAAAAAACAGCATATAAACAAAAAGAAAACTCGCTCTATAACACAAGAGTATAAAGAGCAAAAAATAGATAAAAAATTTAAAAATCGAGAGTTAAAAACTCTTTTAATACCAATAGTAAAAGAGGAAAAAAATGATAATTAAAAGAATAATTATATTAATAAATATGTTTCTAATAATGGGCTTTGGTGCTACTTTTAATTTTAAATTAAATAAAGAAAAAGCATATCTAAATGAACCACTTATTGCAACTTTTACACTACAATTTAGTAAAGATGAAAATATTATAGATTTTAAACCTTTTGAATTTAATGCAAAAGATATTGTTGCAAAAAATATAGAAGAGAGCAACTCAACTTTAAAGGGTAATATTTTACAAAAGAGGTTTAAAGTAATACTATATCCAAAGAGAGTTGGAGATATATATATTCCACAACAAAGAGTAAAAGTTGCAACAAAAGATGCAAAACTTCAACAAATAAGTTGGAAAAGTATTTTTTCTAAAGAGAGTTTAATCTCTGTAAAAAATATCCCAAAAAGTACTAATATAGCTGGTAATTTATACTTAAAAGCTAAAGTAGATAAAAGAGTATATAGTGCAAAAAAACCTATTAAATTTACAATAACTATCTATGGAAAAGGTGATTTAGAGAGTTTAAAACCATTTAAATTAAACTTAAAAGAGCAAACACTCTTTGCACAAGAACCTAAAACTACCCAAAGTATAAAAAATGGCAAGATATACAATAAATATACCCAAGAGTTTGCAATAGTTGCAGATAGAAACTTTACAATACCAAAAATAACTTTTAGCTATTTTAATACAGATACACAAATGATAGAAAAACTAGTTACCAAACCTATAAAAATAGCAATAAAAGGTACAAAAAATAGTGACAATAGAGGCAAAATTTTATATACAATATTTGGTTTTTTAATTGGGCTTATTGCAAGTAGTTTAATATTTTTAAAGAGAAAAAAGAAAATAATAAAAGATATTAGCCTAGAGAGAAAAATTTTATCTTCTAAAAGTAATAAAGAGCTATATAATAGACTAATGCCATACATTAGCAGATACAATTTAGATAATTTGTTAAGAGAAATAGAGTTAAATATAGATAGTAAAAAAAATCTAAAAAGTTACAAGAAGGAAGCTTTAGAGGCAATAACCTCTAAAAGTCATATGTAACACCAGCAGTTAAAGAGCCAGATTTCATTACACTTGGACTATTTTTATATTTAGCATTTGCATCTTTACCCAAATATGTATAATCTGCAAAGATTTTAAAATTGTTCTCCAATTTATAACCAGCACCAATACCATATTGCATTGTACCTTTAGAAGATTTTGTACTTTTATCGTTAATACTATTTGCTTTAACTTTTCCAAAACCAATTAAAGAGTATATATCTAATCCACTTGTTACTTCATATTTTGGCTTAAGATAAATAGACATATTTTTATAATCGATAGATTTTGAGTTAGCAACAGATATCATAACCCTACTCTCTGTAGCTATATAGCTATTAAAGTTATAACCAGCCACTAAAGATAGCGTTGTTAATGTATTAGAGTCACTATCGAACTTTAATTGGTTTGCCCCAAGTCCTAAACCACCATAAATACCACTTTTTAGATTGTCTGGTGTAATTATATTTGGCATATAGCCATCTCTAATTTTAGATTTTAAATTAGATACATTTTTGTTTTCTGCAGGTACAAACTCATCTTTTGTATCATTGCTATCACTAAGCGTATTAGCATAAGTAACTGTAGCTAAAAATAGTACAATATAAAGAGATTTATTTAACATAATTTTGCTCCCTAAAAGTTAAATTTTTAATATTATAACATATAAAGTAAATTATTTATCTTAATTAATATTAAATTTTAGTAAGAAAATATGTAAGTTTTTTTGGTATTTTTTAATTTATAACCATTTAGAAGCAATCTCTCTTAACGAATATACACTCTCAGAGGCATTAATTTTAATTGTTGGTTTTGTGTTAATTTTGCTATAACCTTTAGCTTGCAAATACTCTACAATAGCCTCTCCAGAGTGAATTAAAAGAGGTCTATTATCAAAATATTTTGATATCTCTTTGGCAATTAATGGAAAGTGTGTACAACCTAAAATTATTGCATCTGGGGTCTTGACATCTTTAAAGTAGTAGTGTAACATCTCTGTTAATACTTTACCTTCTAAAATACCCTCTTCTACAATAGGCACTAACATACCTGTTTGTATCGATTGAATATTATTATACCCTAGCTCTTTTAACTCATTTTGATATCTTTTAGAGTTAATTGTTGCCTTTGTTGCCATTATTAATATTTTACTATCTTTAGATTTTACCCTATTATTTAATGCCCAAATTCCAGGTTCTATTACACCATATATTGGATAGTTAGCCTTTTGTCGTATGCTATCTAAGGCATAAGCACTAACGGTATTACATGCAGTTATTAAAATATCGATATCAAAGTTATTAAAAAACTCTAAAGCTTCTAGCGAATATCTTATAATTGTATTAGAGTCTTTAGTCCCGTATGGAACTCTTGCAGTATCTCCATAGTAGATAATTTCATCAAAAAGTGGATACTCTAACAAAGATTTAGCAACCGTTAAACCACCAGCTCCCGAATCGAATACCCCTACTTTCATTAAATATAAATACTATCCATTCATAATTGCTAAGAACTCTTCGTTGCTTTTTGTCCCTAGCATCTTTTTAAATAGGAATTTAAGCCCTTCTACCTCTTCCATTCCTTGCATAGCATTTCTTATTGCCCAAACTTTTTGAATAACCTCTGGTGCTAAAAGAAGCTCCTCTTTTCTTGTTCCAGATTTTGTAACATCCATTGCTGGGTAGATTCTCTTCTCTGAAACACCTCTACTTAATACAACTTCTGAGTTACCTGTACCTTTAAACTCTTCGAAGATAACTTCATCCATTTTAGAGCCCGTATCTATAAGTGCTGTTGCAATAATTGTTAAACTACCACCATTTTCTATATTTCTTGCTGCTCCAAAAAATCTTTTAGGTTTATGTAGTGCATTAGCATCTACACCACCCGATAAAACCTTACCAGAGCTTGGTGTAACTGTGTTGTATGCACGAGCCAATCTTGTAATAGAGTCAAGCAAAATTACTACATCTTGCCCCATCTCTACCCGTCTTTTTGCTCTCTCAATTACCATCTCTGCTGTTCTTACATGATTATGAGCTGGTAAATCGAAAGTAGAGCTATATACCTCTCCTTTTACACTTCGTTGCATATCTGTAACCTCTTCTGGTCTTTCATCTACCAAAAGAACCATTAAAGTAACATCTGGAGTATTGCTTGTAATTCCATGAGCAATCTCTTTTAAAAGCTCTGTTTTACCAGTTCTTGGTGGTGCAACAATTAAAGACCTTTGCCCTTTACCAACTGGTGCAAAAAGGTCGATTACTCTACCCGTTAAACGCTCTGGAGAGTACTCTAATTTAAGTTGTTCTTGAGGATATAGTGGAGTTAAGTTATCAAATAGTGGTCTTCTTTTAGACTCTTCGATAGATTTATAATTAATAGCTTCTATTTTTAGTAGTGCATAGTACTTCTCTTGATCTTTAGGTTGTCTTACCTGCCCAGTAATAACATCACCATTTCTTAGGGCAAATTTTCTAATTTGTGTAGAGCTTACATAAGTATCACTCTTAGAGTTAGCAAAATTTCCATCTATCGAGCGTAAAAAACCGTAGCCATCTTGCATAATCTCTAAGATACCAGTATATAAAATATATCCACCCTGAGAGACTTGTGCTTTTAAAATTTCGAAAATTAAATCTTTTCTTGTGTACTCATTTGGGTTATCTACATTTAATTCGTTAGCAAGTTCAACTAATTTAGTTAAAGGCTCTTGCTGTAAATCTTCTATCTTATAACCTTCTACTGGAATATGGGTTCTTTGGTGATTTTTATTCACTCTTTTTTTTGTACTATTACCATTATTGTTGTTTTGTTTAGTATCGCTCATGTATCCTCTTAATATTTTGTAGATTAGTAGTAAACATAAAAGTTATTATTGCATCTACTTTTAAAGCTAATTTGTAGTTGAGCAATTATAATACTTTTAATCTTAAATAATAATTATTTTATAAATCTGTAAGCATATCAAGCACTTTTTTTGCATTTTGTAAAGATATTTTTCTACTTTTTATATCTATTACATTTTCATTTTGCAAACTCTTTAAATGTTTATCTATAATGTGTCTTACTGTACCAATTAAATTAGCTATTTCAGTATGCGAGAGTTTTTCTAAAACATCTACACCTCTTTTATCTATTGTCTCTACATTTTTAAGTATAAGTTTTAATAATCGCTCTTTTGTCTCTCGTAGTGATAAATCTAAAGTTAGCTCTTCTAAATTTCTCATCTGCATAGCAACATATCTATATATTAGTTGCTCAAATGTAATATACTTTCGCATCCACTCTCTAACTTTTTCGACAGGAAACCTAATAACTTCGCCACCTTCTAAAACATCTACAGCTAATTCGTGAGGTCTATAGTCTAATAGAGTGACTAAATCGAACATATCCCCTCTAATTAGCATATAAAGAGTCTGCTCTCGATTTGTCTTAAAGTTAATATCATAAACTTTTACTTTTCCATTTACTATTATATAGAACCAATTTAGAGTATAATCAGAATCAAAAATATTACTATTTTTATCAAATTTTATAACTTCGCCATATCTTCTAAACTCTACAGATAAATCATTATCTAACTCTGCAAGTGGACCTAAAAAGTTATTTTGATTAAGCATTAAAGAACTTTATCTATCTCTTGAGTTGGTCTAGCTACAACTGCTTTGTTACCATTAACAACAATTGGTCGCTCTATTAATTTAGGGTTCTCTACCATTGCTTTTAGTAATTCATCTTCGCTAGCTTCTTTAAGATTTAACTCTTTAAATATAGACTCTTTTTTTCTTACTAACTCGCTAGGTTTTAAATTTAACTTCTCTAAAACTGCTTTTAATTCATCGATAGTAATAGGATTTTTAAGGTACTCAACCACCTTATACTCTACACCTTTATCGTCTAAATATTTAAGACCTGCTCTTGATTTAGAGCATCTGCTATTGTGCCAAATTTCTACCATAAATTCTCCTTAATATACCGAATCGTAGCCTCTAGGTTTTGGGCAAACAAAATATCTACCAGATTGTAAACTATTACGATATTGTATTGAAGTAAAGATAATATTAACCTGATTATCTAGGTTGTCTCTATATGCAACTTGCTCTAATTTTCCATTTGCTCTTAATACTACCGTGTATAATTTACCCTTAAACGATGTTGTATAAGTTCTACCATGGTGCAGTCTTGCACTTCTTAAAACTCTTGCTAAATCTAAGCCTCTAGCAATAGAGAAGTAGCTAACTTGCTCTAAATCGTGATCTACAACTACTAACTGATTACCACTGCTACAAACCTCTTTTCTTGTTGGAGAGCGATAAGTCCATTTAGTCTCTGATGGAGCATTAAATCTAACAGTTCCTCTATACTTAATTGTTTTACCTTTGCTATTTTTTACAATTTGCAAAAAAGATGCCGTAAAAGATGTTGGTACTTTTATACTATTTGCAAATAGAGAAAAAGAGCCAAATATAGCCATAATAACTAGAAAAAATCGTAATTTCATATCTATCCTTTAAATTAATTGTGTTATTTTACACTTTTTTTGTGAAAAGATAGTAAAATTATTAAATTTTGCCTAAAATCTATTTTATTATAGAGTTGTTTTTCCTGCAAGCAATCAAAGAGCTTATCTGTAAAGATATATTTCTATTTAAAAAGTTCAAAAATATGCCTAACTCTTGATGCTTTTCTTATCATTAAAATATATCATCTATTATGGTTAGGTACTTATAATTAAACTTTAGGTAAAATAACCCAAATTTATATCAAGGTTAAAAGTTTATGATTCGCGCAATTACTAAAGTATTTGGAACAGCAAACGATAGAAAAGTAAAAAAATATCTAAAAAGAGCCAAAAAAATTACAAGCTTAGAAGAGAAGTATCAAAAATTAAGCGACGAAGAGCTTAAAAAAGCTTTTTTAGATTTAAAACAGAGTGTACAAAATAAAGAGAAATCATTAAATGATGTATTAGAAGACTCTTTCGCAATTACTAGAGAAGCTGGTAAAAGAGTTTTAGGTATGAGACACTATGATGTTCAGTTAATTGGTGGTATGGTTTTGCACGATGGCAATATAGCAGAGATGAAAACTGGTGAAGGTAAAA
>CAYMUV010000016.1:0-10243 GCA_964393855.1 uncultured Nitratifractor sp. | reverse complement strand
GAGAAAAATGCAGGTACTAACCCACTTGACCCTAACTCTAAACCAGAAGTAAAAGAAGAGGCTAAAGAAGAGCCAAAAACAACAGATACGACAACACAAACACCTGCAGTAAGTGCAGAGAAACTAGCCGAAGAGAAGAAAAATGTTATAGCTGAAATTAAAGATGTTTTAGCAACTAATAATATCGAATTTGAAGTTGATAGCTCTACTATTACTCAAAAGGGTATAGAGACAGTTAAAAAGATTTATGATATTTTAAAGAAATATCCAGATACTAAGCTAGAGATTGGTGGGCATACAGATAGTGATGGAAAAGCAAGCTACAATTTACAGCTATCTCAAGAGCGTGTAGATGCAGTTAAAAAAGCGCTTGTAGAGTTTGGTTTAGATGGCAATAGATTTAAAACAAAAGGCTATGGCGAAAGTAAACCACTATTTAAAAATGACACTGCTGAGCATAAAGCTAAAAATAGACGCGTTGAATTTATTATTATAGAGGAGAATTAATATGTTAAATATATTATCAGAAATTACATTATGTGCAACATTAGCCGGGCTTTTAGGTTTATATATAGGTTACCTATTGGCTAAAAAAAGTTGTGGGAGCTTTGAAAAAGTTGAGGCTTCTGACCACTAAAGTAAAATTTTGAAATCTATTATTTTTATTTGCCTAGGTAATATTTGTCGCTCACCACTTGCAGAGGGGGTGGCAAAGGTAAAAGCGAAAGAGTTAGGCTTAAATATAAAAGTAGATTCTGCAGGCTTATCTACTTGTCATAATGGCGAAAATCCTTGCCCTATCTCTTTAAACTTAGCAAAAAAACATGGGATAGATATTTCTAATATAATTTCGCAACATATCTCTGAATTTAGCTTAGATAGCTACACCTTAGTGGTAGCACTTGACGAAAGCAACAAAGAGGAGCTAAAAAGAGTTGGCATTAATGCTAAAAAACTAGGCGATTTTGGCTTTGAGGGTCGAGATGTTGCAGATTTATACTATGAACCATACAGAGAAAATGAGGTGTGGGAGATGATAGATAGAGGTGTTTTAAATATTTTAAAGAGTTTACAATAAAGTATCTCTTTAAAATCTTTTTATAACTATTCTGCTTTTAACTACTCCTTAAGTATCAAATATCAATGTACAATATTTAAAGAGACTTTATCTTTTTTTAGCTCTTTTTTTATCTTTTAAATACTTTAAATACTCTTTTGCAGTAAGCTCTTTGCCCTCTACAATTACATGGGTTGCTATGCCTCTTTTACATAACTCTTTTGTATCCATCCAAAAATCTTTTCCTAAAAGCATTTTATCAAATTCGCTATCGCTTAAAAAGCCTTGCCCTACAATTATATCTTTAAAAAAGCCCTTTAATTTACGATTAGAGTGTTTTACTCTTGCTACAAGCTCTCCGCCCTTGCCTCTTGCTCCTCCACTATAGTTGTGATACATAAAATCAGAGTATGGGTATGCTACTCTTTTATCGCACATAGAAAATAGCATTGCTCCCATACTGTAGCCATAATTATCTAAATATGCTGTTGTTCTACCTGGAAACTTTTCGAGCATTATATTAAAAAATTGCATACCCTCGTTTACAAAGCCACCACCAGAGTTAATAATAAACTCTAAGGTATCATTCTCTTTTGCATCTCTTAGCTGGTTAAATACTGCGTGCAATCCTCTTTTTAATTCAAAAAATCTACCAATATATATACGATAATTAGTGTGTTTTGGTGTGATTTTATATAATTTTTTCTCTTTATCTACAAGCTCTTTTTTTTCGGCTATTGTCTCTGTATATAGTGTATGCTGTTCGCTATTTAGCTCTTTTTTTTCTGTAGCCACTTACTGCTCCTTATTTCTAATTTAGAAGATTATATCATAACTTAGATATAATTAAAAGTATGAATTATGATGTTATAGTAGTGGGTGCTGGTGCATCTGGAATGGTTGCTGCAATATTTGCTGCACGAGCTGGAAAAAGTGTTTTATTATTAGAGAGAATGCCAAAAGTTGGGCTTAAGTTAAAAGCTACTGGTGGTGGGCGATGTAACCTTACAAACCGTTGCGAAAGCGATGAGTTTATGCAAAGCTTTGGCAAGCAGGGCAGATTTATGCAAGATGCTCTTAACTTTTTAGATAACAAAAAAGTAATTAAATTTTTTAACGACATAGGCGTGGATACAGATGCTCCAGATGGCTTTAGAGTCTTTCCTGTTGGGCATAACTCTGCAACTGTATTAAATGGTTTAACTAAGGAAATTTCTAAACTAAATATAAAAGTAAAAACATCTCACGAAGTGTTAAAAATTGTAACAAAAAATGCTAAAGTTATAGGACTAACTACTACAAAGGGCAACTTTAATGCTAAATCGATAATTTTAGCAACTGGCGGCTTAGGCTATTCGCAACTTGGCTCTAAAGGAGATGGCTATAAATTTGCTAAAGATTTAGGACACACCATAAAACCCCTGCATCCTGCAATGATGCCACTTATTACAAAAGAGAAGTGGGTAGCAAATTGTAGAGCTGATACAGTTGCAAAAGTTACAATGCAAGTAGATATAAAAAAGTATAAAAGATATAAAGCTGTGGGCGATTTAATCTTTACAAAAGATGGCATTCGAGGTCCTGTTGTATTAGATTTTTCTAGAGAAATTACACCTTTACTTGCAAAATTTAGTGAAGTTCCAATTGTTGTAAACTTAACAAAGGGTGCTAATTTTGACTCGATACTAAAGCTATTTAAAGAGAAGATTCAAAAGCAAGAGTTAAGTAAAACATTAGAGTTAGTAGAGCTTCTACTACCAACATCTATTGCAAAAGAGATAATTAAATTAAGTGGCGCAAACGAAGATATAGCATTTAATAAATTAGCAGGAGCAACAAAAGATAAACTAATAAATTTGCTAGTACATACACCATTAACTATAATTGGGCATAATGGCTTTAAGATGGCAATGATTACACGAGGTGGAGTTAGCCTAAAAGAGGTAAATCCAAAGAACTTAGAGAGCAAAATAGTAAGTGGTTTACACTTTTGTGGAGAGCTTTTAGATTTAGATGGTCCATGTGGAGGCTATAATCTACAATGGGCATTTAGCAGTGGAGCATTAGCTGGCAGTAGTGCATAAAGGGGTAGAAGATGATAGATAATAGATTATCAGAGATTTTAAATGATATTAAGATGTGTTCACCCGGAGAGACAGAGTTTTATCAAGCTGTAGAAGAGGTACTTTATAGCATTAAGCCTCTTTTAGAATCTGATAGTAAATATCTTAAACACAATATTTTAGAGAGAATTGTTGTACCAGATAGAACAATTATATTTCGTGTAAATTGGATTGATGATAATGGAAAAGTAAATACAAATCATGGTTACAGAGTTCAATTTAATTCGGCAATTGGTCCATATAAGGGTGGGCTTAGGTTTCATAAGAGTGTAAACTTAGGTATTGTCAAGTTTTTAGGCTTTGAGCAGATTTTTAAAAATGCCCTTACAAACCTACCAATAGGTGGTGCAAAGGGTGGAAGTAACTTTAATCCAAAAGGAAAAAGTGACAACGAAGTAATGAGATTTTGTCAATCATTTATGACAGAGTTATATAAGTATATCGGTAAAAACCGTGATGTTCCGGCTGGAGATATAGGCGTTGGAGCAAGAGAGATTGGCTATCTATTTGGGCAGTACAAAAAAATTACCGGAGAGTTTGATGGTGTACTAACAGGAAAAGGGGTAAATTGGGGTGGCTCTTTTGCCAGAAAAGAGGCTACAGGCTACGGAAGTGTATATTTTGCAAAAGAGCATTTAGCAGCATATGGCAAAAGTTTAGATGGTAAAAAATGTTGCGTATCTGGCTCTGGAAATGTTGCAATTTATACTATGAAAAAGCTATATAGCTTTGGTGCAACACCAATTGCTTGTAGCGACTCTAAAGGAACAATTTATCACGAAAAGGGTATCGATATAGCATCGTTAATTGCCATAAAAGAGATTCATAGAGAGTCTTTAAAAGAGTATGCCAAACTACATCCAGATGCAAAATATATAGATATTGCCCACTATCCAAAAGATGGACACGCAATATGGCATATACCGTGCGATATAGCCTTTCCTAGTGCTACACAAAATGAGTTAAATTTAAATGATGCAAAAGAGTTGGTTAAAAATGGGTGTATTTTAGTAAACGAAGGGGCAAATATGCCTACAACTCTTGAGGCGATAGATTATTTAACCTCAAATGGTGTTTTGTTTTCGCCTGCTAAGGCTGCTAATGCTGGTGGTGTTGCAACTTCGCAGTTAGAGATGAGCCAAAATGCATCTATGACACAATGGAACTTTGAAGAGGTCGATATAAAACTTCATAATATTATGAAAAATATTTTTAAAACTGCTTATAATACAGCAAAAGAGTATAATCAAGAGGGAAATTTAATAGCAGGTGCAAATATAGCAGGATTTAAAAAGGTAGCTTCTGCAATAATAGACCAAGGGGCTATTTAACCTCTTCGTCTCCATTTATTACAGTTGTAAGACCTAGTAGCTTCCATCCTTGCATACCACTTCTATAGTAGTATAATTTATTAGCTGGATAGCCATGTCTTGTGATATTTCTTATAAATGTTGGGCTCTGCCCACACCATATTCCATTACAAAAAAGTGCTAAATCTTTTGCATTTGTGTAATCTATTGTGCCATCTGGCTTAACTTTTGCACCAAATAGGGTAAAAAGCTTATTTATTATCTTTTTATCATCGGTTTGGGTTATTGTAAATGGTACATTTATTGCCATTGGTATAGTTTCGGCTTTAAACCACTTTGGAGTTCTTGCATCTATTAGCAAGCCTTTATGTTTTGCAACTTTGTTTTTTATAAAATCGATTAACTCTAGCTCTTCTAAATTATGGACTCCCTTAACAGGGCGAATAGGCTGTACGCAAAATGGTGGGCAAACCCTAGAAGTTTTTGTAAAATCATCACTTAAGACATTAGCTGTATCGTTAATTCTATGGATTCTTATATTTTGTCCAGATTCATTAACATCTACATAAGCTACATCTTTTGTAATTTTAACTTGGGTATAATCTGCAAATATAAACGATAAAAAGATAAGTTGAATAAAAATTATTTTATACATCAGCAATCCTTATATAATAAGATATATTTATATTATAACATAAATTTTTATTTTTCTAAATTAATATCTAAAAATGGTGCTAAAGGGAGCAAATGCAGAGCAGTTTAATATCTAAAGAGATGCAAAATAATTTAAAAAGTTTGGGCTTTAATAGCTTTACTGCTATTCAAGAGTTGGCTTTGCCTTATGTTTTAGAGGGCAAAGATATTATTGCCAAGGCAAAAACAGGTAGTGGAAAAACTGCTGCATTTGGCATTGGTGTTATTGAAAATTTGGATATTAAAAGGCATGGTGTACAAGTTTTGGTGCTAACTCCTACAAGAGAGTTGGCACAGCAGGTATCGAGCGAGCTTAGAAAACTTGCACGAGCAAAGGCAAATACTAAAATATTACTACTATCTGGTGGGCACTCTTTTGGGTATCAGCTAAGCTCTCTAAAGCACGAAGCTCATATTGTTGTAGGCACTCCTGGCAGGGTTTTAAAGCACCTAAAAAAGGGCTCTTTAAAGTTAGATAAATTAAACACTCTTATACTAGATGAAGCCGATAGAGTACTAGATATGGGCTTTATAAGCGAAGTCGAAGAGATAATATCTTTTACAAACAAAGGCAAAAACACTCTACTATTTTCGGCAACATTTAACGAAGAGATTAGAGAAATTAGCAAAAAATTTCAAAACTCACCAATAGAGATAGAGGCAAAAGATAGCGAAGATAAACCTCTTATAGAGCACTATTTTTACGATATAGGTGATAAAAATAAGCAAGAGGCAATAGTAGATTTGTTGAGCCACTTTAAGCCAAAATCTGCCATTATTTTTGTAAATACTAAAATAGAAGCAAGCAATTTAGCCAAATATCTATATAGTCTAAATATAGATGCAAAGGCTATTCATGGAGATTTAGAGCAGATAGACAGAAGCGACACTCTAATGCAGTTTGCAAACGAGAGTATTTGCGTATTGGTTGCAACTGATGTAGCAGCTAGAGGCTTAGATATCAAAGGGGCAGAGCTTGTAATAAATTACGATTTGCCAAGAGATATAGCAATATATATTCACCGAGTAGGAAGAGTTGGGCGAGCAGGTGCAAAAGGGGTAGCAATATCGCTAAGAGGCAAAGAGTGCGAAATTTGCCAAGAGATTAAAGAGCATTATAAAAATGAGCTAACACTAAAAGAGCTTAGCACCAAAAAAAGAGAAAGCGGCTTTAAACTAGAGGCAAAATATAAAACTATATCTATCTTAGGAGGCAGAAAAGATAAACTAAGAGCAGGCGATATTTTAGGTGCTTTAGCAAAAAATGGTGGATTTAAAGGCTCTGATATTGGCAAAATAGATATAAGCGACAGAGACTCTTTTGTAGCAATAAAGCAAGAGATTGCAGATAGCGTCTATAAATTCTTACAAAATGCAAAGATAAAAAATAGAAAATTTAGAGTAGAAATGTTAAGTTAAGCAAATTTCTATAAAATACATCTATGTTTAATAAAAAGAAGCGACTTTATATAGAAGATATTTTGCCAAATGCACCTGTTGCTGGGTACTATTTACTTAGTAGCAAGCTTATAGACAACGAGATGTTGCATCAAGTTTTAATAGATATTCATTCACTAAATTTTAAACTCTATACTACGCCTAAGAGTTTTGAAGATATCTTTAGTTATATCTTTAGCTCAGCATTTGCAATATATAAAGAGCGATATGCAGTTGGCTATTTTGGTGGTAAGTTGATGTATTTAGAGAGTAGCGGTTGGAAGGCTATGCCTTGTACGCAAGATACATTTAAGTTAGATAATTGGTTAATTAGTTAAAGGGGAAGTATGTTAAGTAGAGTATTATGTTTAGGGGTAGCTGGTAATTTTGCAAACCATTTAGAGCAAGCTGGGGAGAGTAGCGATTTTGTAAATGTAGAGGTAGAAGAGGAGAATGCACCAAAGGGTATTTTCCCTTTTTATATTCCAAATAGTAGCTCATTTTTAGGGCAGTATCCAATTTGCGATAGCAAACTTACTCTGCCAAAGTACGAAGCAAATGCTCAAGTAGAACCAGAAGTTGGTATTTTATTTGGGGTAGAGTATGACGAGAATAAAAGAGTAAAATCTCTAATAGCAAAAAAGTTTACAGCATTTAATGATACAACTATTCGTAAAGATGGTGCAAAGAAAATTAGTGAAAAAAAGAGCTGGAGTCCACACTCTAAAGGAATTGCAAAAGAGTGGGTAGAGATAGATAAATTTAGCGAAGGTGGCATAATGGATAGCTACCACATTAGAAGTTTTGTTATAAGAGATGGTAAAGAGTATGAGTATGGCGAAGATGCACCTCTTTTAGGCTATAGTTACTTTTATCAAAAGCTAACAAAGTGGTTAATTAATAAGCTAAATAATCAAGAGGATTTTGGACCTTTAGAGAATATATATTCGCTTATTCAAGAGTGCAACTACCCTAAAGAGATTTTTGTATCAATTGGTGCAACAGAGTATGCGGCTTTTGGCAAAAGCAATTACTTAAAGCCAAATGACGAAGTTATTGTAGAGCTATATTGCAAAGAGGGCAAAAATGGTAGCGTTAGACTACACCAAAAGGTAAGTGCTTAAGCATAATATAAATTGTGGTAAAATACTCTAAAAAAGGTTATTTTTGAGCAAAAATAGATGGCATGGGGTTAAATTTTTAGCTCCATATTTTAAAAGACATAAATCTACAATTATCTTTGCAGTAGTTGCTATGATTGGTGTTGCTGTAACCTCAGCACTTACTGCATATATTATGAAACCTCTACTTAATAACCTCTTTATAGAAAAAAATAGCCATATGCTCTATATGATACCTTTAATTATTATTGTAATCTTTAGTGCTAGAGGTCTTTTTAGGTTTTTTAGTGCATATTTAAGTGAAAAAGTTGGGGTTGAGATTACCCAAAATATTAGAGCAAAGCTTTATGATAGAGTACTTAATAGCAAAATGGACTCTATCGAACACAAAACTCTTGGCGATATTAATACAAGAGTAATAGAGACAGTTTTAAATCTACACCAAATAATCTCTAAAACAATACCAACTTATATTATTAGTCTTTTTACGCTTATTGCTCTTGTTGGGACTATTTTATATCTTAACTGGAGGTTGTCACTTTTTGCTGTTTTGTTTGCTTTAATTGTTATTGTACCTGTAAAGATACTTGGCAAGCGTGTAAAGCGACATGTACATAACGCAGAAGGCTTTGTAACAGAGCTTAATGAGAGAATTAACGAAACATTCACACACTTAGATATTGTCAAAGTTTACAATCAAGTTGACAGCGAAAAAGTTAAATTTAGCAACTATTTACAAGATTACAAACGCTCTTTACTAAAGCTTGTTAAATACCAAGAGCTAACTTCGCCTTTAATGGAGTTTTTTGTATCGCTCTCTGTTGCTTCGGTTGTATTTTTTGGTGGCTGGGAAGTTATACATAACAAAATGAGTGTTGGAGATTTCTTTGCATTTTTAACAGCACTTATGATGCTATATGCTCCAATAAAGGTAATAACAAGAAACTCTCTTATTATCAATATGCTAGATAGCTATATTCAAAGGGTAGAGTCTATTTTAGAGTTAGAGCAAGAAGAGCCTAAAGAGTTAAAAGTATCTAGCTCAATTCAGACAATTGAGTTTAAAGATACCACATTAAATATTGGACAAAAGTCTATTTTAAGTAATTTAAACTTTACAATTAACAAAGGCGACATTATAGCTATTGTTGGAAAAACTGGTGCTGGTAAAAGCTCGATACTTACTTTGCTATTTGGCTTTAGAGCACCAAGTAGTGGCAAGATTTTAATTGACAACCAAGATATTAAATCTCTTGATATTGGCTCTTTAAGAGATAATATTTCGTATGTTAATCAAGCAAGTGGAATATTTAATATGAGTATTAAAGATAATATTCTATACGGCTTAGAGTACGACCAAGAGCGATATAAAAATGCTATAGAGAGCTCTCATTGTGAATTTATAGAGCATCTGCCACAAAAAGATGACTTTATAGTAGGAGAGAATGGCAAAAAACTATCTGGTGGGCAAAGACAGAGATTAGCACTTGCAAGAGCGATATATAAAAATGCAGACCTCTTTATACTTGATGAAGCAACATCTGCACTAGATGCAAATACAGAAGCACTTATACAAGATAGCTTAAATAAAATTATGCATAGCAAAACAACACTTATTATAGCTCATAGATTGCAAACTATTATGCAGGCTAATAAAGTTTTAGTTTTAAGCAAAGGCAAGATAGTAGCAAGTGGTAGCTACGAAGAGGTTTCTAAAACCAAAGCCTTTAAAAACAACTTTGCTTTAGAGTAAATAGTCCCATTAAATGGTGTATCTTTAATGTAACTTTTGCTATAATATCCGAAGTTTTAATTTTCGGAGGATATTATGAAAAAATTTATATTAGCTTCATTTGTAGCTTCTGCAGCTATGCTTACAAACTGTACACTTGCCAATAATGGCTTAAACTCTCCAGAGAGTATCTCTTATGTACAACCAAACCAAGTTGTAGTGCAAGAAGCCCCTATTGTAGAAGAAAAAATAGTTACAAAAAAGATAAAAAAACGCGTTGTTAAAGTTAAGAAAAAACATTTAGCCAAAAAGAGAAAATCTATTAAAAAAAGAGTAGTACACCATAAAAAAGTTATTAAAAAGAGTACTAAAGTTAAAAAGGTTATAAAGCTCTCTAGCTCTAAAAAAGTAAATAAAAAAATTGCTAAAAACAATCCAAAAAATAGTAAAAAAAAGTTTGCTGGTAATAACTTAATTATGAAAAAAGTAAATGCTATACTAGAGGGCAAACATCTATGCAAAATAAAAATTAAAGATATTATTAAGAAAAAAGAGAACAAAAAACATAAATCTACAAGCCTAATTAAAAAAAGAATCTTAGCATCTGAATATAGAAATATTAGAAAAAAGATTACTATTGATAGTTTTAACTCTAAATTTGACTTTAAACATATCTCTTTAAAGTTTAAAAAATTTAAATTTATATCTAAACCAGAGCCATATAGCTTAAGTAGCAAAAAAAGAGACCCTGAACTTTTAGGACCACAAAG
>CAYMUV010000015.1:0-10770 GCA_964393855.1 uncultured Nitratifractor sp. | reverse complement strand
TTCCTTTAATGTCAATAGTTTTTACTACTCTTTTTTAAAAAATTGGTAAGTTTTTACTTTATGACACATAAAAGCCCAAATTATGGGCTTAATACTCTTTGCTAAAAATAATGTCTGCACTCTGTTTTTCTTTACCCAAATCTATAACTGTTTTTATATGTTTTGTTATATCTATTCTAGTTTTTACAGAAGCTTTATCTTTATCTTGATTGTAATATACTGTTACATTTTTATTTATACTTTTTCCTATACTAAAACCGTTTTCTCTAACTGAGATATGATCTATTTTTATACCTATTGAACCCAATAAAGATTTTGCTAAACTCCCACCTATTATATTTAGCATAGCACTTTGAGAATGAGTACCTACTGCAGAGGTATCATCAAAGAGCAAATAGGCTAAAATTTGCTCTTTTGTAAGAGTAGGATTACTACTAAAAAATAGTATAGGTCTAGTTGGCGTACCAGAGACATTAATTTTTATATTATAATCTTTACCCCTATAGCCTAGTTCAATATTTAAATTAGGAGAACTACTTTTACCACTAAATACTATTGTTCCTTTTATCAAATTTAATTTCTTTTTATTTAATTTATAATAACTACCTTTCTTTAAGTAAATTTTTCCATTAAATTTAGATAAAGAGTTATAATTTTTTACAATAGTAATATTAGGATTTAGCTTAAAGTATCCTCCATCTCCAACATACAATATAGGTTTATTAGAACTTAATTTTAAATTTAGTTTAACATTTTTAGCGAAATTTGTACTCTCCTTTGCTCTTTTTCTCTGGAGTATTATAATATCACTATTGTCAGCTAAATTTTTTCGAGTTATTGTACTTTTTATTAAACCTGAGAGTACTTTAATGTTACCTTTAAAAAATTTTCTTTTTTTATCTAATTGTAAATTACCATTAACACTTAAATTAATCTTTGCATCTTTGTTTTCTAGCTTAAAACTAGATGCATTCACTTTAAAAGAACCACTACTTCTATTTAAATTATAATTACCACTCAACTTTAAGGAATCATTAATCCATAAATAGTTTAATTTTAGTAAGTTGTTATTTACAATATCTATATTTGCTGTTTTTGTTGAGTATATTTTATATCCATTAGTAATAAAGCTATAATTATTAATTAAAATACTATTTTTAGAATATTTTCCATCTACTTTGATATTATTTATTAAAGTATTACTACTACCACTTTTATAAGTAATTGATGGGGAATTCAAGTTAAAATTGATTATTTCTCCATTAGTTATTTTAGCTTTGATTATAGCTTTGCCATCTAATTTAATATTACTATCTAATTTATAAATCTTTTTAATAGAAGACAGAGTAGAATTAATTGAGCTACTTGCTATTTTTAAATTTATACTATTACTTAAACCTTTTAAGTCTAATTTTAATGCACCACTTTTAATAGTAGAGTCTATTTTATTTGAATTAATATTGTAATTTAAAGCACCATTAATAAGATGGTTTTTTAAAATTAAATTTAGTGTATTGTTATTAAAAGTTAACTTAGAATCAAAATCTTTTATACTACTATAAATTATTTTTTTACTATCTTTTAATAGCAATGAATTTCTAGGTATGTTCAATTTGAAATTGCTTGTAAACTCTTTATTATAATTAAAGACACCTTTTAAGTTTGCAAAATTACCTTTAAGGTCAAAATTACCCTTAAGTGGAAGCATTTTATTAAAGTTTATAGCTGAAGTTATTTTTAATTTATTTGCTACTGCGGCACTGAACTTATTACCAATATCGATATACTCAGAGAGTTTTAAACTATTTTTATTCTCTAATAAAATATTAGCACTGCTATAATTGCTATTAAAACTACCCTTTAGCTTATCTGAGTTAATTTGTACATCTATACTGTTGTAGCCACCTTTGTAATTTAATTGAAGATTACTAAAAAGCTTTGATAGTTTTTTATTATTAAAAATATTACTATTTGGAGTTAATTTACCCTGATATAACAATTTATCACTTTTATCTAAATAGGTTAGTTTATTTATTAATTTTGCTTTTTTAGTGTATGGGGAATATATATTAGCATCCATATCCCAAGATATATCGCCACTTACATAGTCGTATTGCAGGTTATTCTTAGAAGATAATATATTAAAGTCTTTAAATGTTTTTAATATATTGTCTCCTCTTAGAGAAGTAGTTAGTGTTAAATTTTTAAAACCAATTTTTCCATCTACAGGCATTTTGTAAATATTTTTTGCAATAAGAGGAACTTTATATCTGTCTAAAAGATATTGACTTGGTAAGTAGTAACCCTTTACATAATAAAAGTTATCTTTAATTTTACCAGATAGCTTTGCTTCTCCGAAGTTTGAGACAGCTTGGGCATTCAATAAAGTACTATCAATATTCATATTTTTTGATATAAATAGATTTTTAGCATCAATATCTAAACTATTTAATACAAATGGGTTAAATGTTATCTGCTTTAAATTGACCTTAGCTTTTTTAATAATAATTTTTTTTGGTAAAGTAAAACTATTATTACTATTATGACTGCTGTTACTATCTGCTAAAATTACACCTTTTATTTTATCTACATTGTTACTTTTAATTAACAAGCTATCAATTAATATATTTTTATCTATTTTACCACTTAAATAAAGATTTGAGTCTTTACTGTTTAAAATTAAATTAAACATACTGCTTGTAAATGAGCCATTATTATCTACAATAAAATTATCTGCTTTAAAGTTTAACTTATTTAGAAGCAACTCTTTGTATTTATAGCTATATGCTTTTAGTGTTAATTTTTTAATTTTTAGCTTATTGTAATTAATAAAGCTACTATTGTTATCTTTTTTGCTATTTGAAGCATTTAATAACTTTTTTATATGTTTTTCTAATCTATTTGGTTTATTAACTACAATATTAAGACTATTTATATCTACACTTTTATTTAAAAAAGATGTATCTATTTTTGCTACTAAATCTTTACTTTTGTAATTTAACTTTATATCTCCTCTTTTTAAAAGAAGCTCTTTATTATTAAAAATTATATTTTTTCCTCGAAGCTTTAGGTTCTTTACATTAAAATCGTCAATATTAAATGGTTTTAATCTAATAAAAGCATTGTCAATATGCACTATCTTGGGCGTAAGTGGACTTGATAATAATTGAGTGTTGCTACTACTATTAGAATCATTTTTTAGACTATTTAAAATAGAGATTAACATATTTGTATCTAAATCTTTTATAGTAATATTTTTAACAAATAGTTCTCTTTTTTTAAACTCTCCATTTAAATTAAAATTAACTAAATTACTTTTAATTTCATTAGATAAGTTACCTACCTTAAATCCGTTGCCGTCATAAGATATATAATCTATTGCCAAATTGGCTTTTTTTATATTTATATTATCTAATATAAACGGTTTGATCGTTAAAATAACATCATTAAATTCAAAATTTAAATCTAAATTTAAGTTACTATTTCCACTCTTATCTTTACTATTAAAATCTTTAACAACTTCTTCTAGTACCTTTTTTCTAACACCAATTAAATGTAACTTATTTATAGATATTTTTCCATTCAATAGTTTAAAAGGATTAAATTTAAACTCTACATTAGAGGATAACTCTTTACCCTTATACTTGAGCGTTTCTATTAAAAAACCTTTAAGTAACTTTCCATCTACATGAGTGTAACTAAAACCATACTCTTTTATATTTTTAGCTATATATTTATTAAAAAAATAGTTACTGCTTACAAATGCGGATGCACCAACAAAAACAACTATTATAATTATTATAGAGATAAGAAATTTTCTCAAAATGATTGTCCTAGCATAATTGATATTGCATAATCTTTGCGTTTATGTATATTAAATCCTACATCTATTTTAATTGGTCCTATTGGTGTTTTATATCTTAAACCAAAACCTGCTGTATCTATTCTTTTGCCATGAAAACTATACTCTTTTTTACTAATCATAGTGCTATCTACAAAAACTGCACCATAAAACTTTTTATGAATCTTATAGTTGGCCTCTAATTGTAAATTTATAAAGCTTTTCCCACCTAAAGCACTAAAACTTCTACTTGAGATAATAGAACCTATCTTATCTTTTCCATATGCTCTATTACTAAAGAGACCACCACCATAAAAAAGTTTAGATGCAGGTAATCTACCATTACTTTCATGAATTGCACCAAACTTACCAACTGCAGATAAGGTTAAGTCATCAAAACTTTTAATTGCCCTACCCTCAAATTGATACTTAAAATATTTTACTCCATTTGTTCTATAATTTAATCCAAACTCTCCATATGCTTTTAAATAATATCCATTTTTAGGATCAATTTTAGAGTCTCTTTTATCATAAACCAAGGTTGCATAAGGAGATAAAATATTAAAAACACCACCAATTTTTGATGGATAGTTACCAAAAAGCTTAATATTTAATCTTTTTAATTCAATACCCGCTTGAGCTTGAATACTATTATTATTGTACTCTAAATACCCATTTATAAAAGCACTTTTTTCTTTATAGGCATCTTCTTTGTCTCTTAAAAAGCCGCCCTTTAAATAAAAATCTAAATAGTAATCATTAAGGCTATAAAATGCCGGTGCAAATAGTGTAGCCTGCAACTCTTGCCTATTTTTAGAAAAAGATAACTCATAAGTTATTTTTTTTGCATTAGATAAAAAATTATGCTTTTCCCATAAACCTTTTGCTCTTAAACCTATTTCGCTATCAACCCCCAAAGCAACCATATAGCGTCTTAATTTATCTTTTTTATCTATACTTACGCTTGTATCAACATAGGTATTTTTATTCAACTCATATTTTATTTGTAAATTTGCAAAGGTACCTAAAGAGTTCAAACCACTATAACTATTTTTTATTTTTCTAATATCAAAAATATCACCCCTTTTATAGGCTAATCTAGAGAGAATAACATCTTTTTTAATGTCAGAAGGTTTTTTTACAATTTTTATATCTCCAAAGTAGCAAACTTTACCTTTATCTAATTTATATACAAGTTTTGCACTATGCTGTTTTAAATCAACATACGATTTGGTATCTAAATTTGCATTACAATATCCATTTTCTAGTAGTTTTGTCTCTATTTCTCCCTTTATCTTAACAAATCTATTAGAAGAGAAAATATCCCCCTCTTTCCAAGAAACAATTTTTTTAATATCAAAATTTGACTCCACTTTTACACTTTTAACCAATACTGGTTCTCCCTCGTTTATGGAGATATCTATTATATTATTTCGTTTATTAATATTATAAGTTGCATCAAAATAGCCATGACTCTCTAGGTAGCCTTTAAGTGTTGGTTCTATATTTTTTGCAAACTCTTCAGTTATTATCATTTTATTATCAAAAAAATCAACTAAATCGCTACTCTTTACCCCTATTGTCTTTGCAATATCTTTTTTATTTAAAGATTTAGTAACATTTAAAACTAATTGATACTCTTTTGTGCTATTTATATCTGCCAAAGCAAATAGATGCGTTAGAGTAAATATTGTTAAAAAAATATATTTTCTCATTTTAATTACCTATAGTTATTACTCTTTTTGTTGCCCATTTAGCTAAACTTAAATCATGTGTAATTAGCAGTATCGACATTTTATCCAAAAGCGATACTAACAGTTTCATTGTATCTAATTGTACTATATTATCCAAAGCACTTGTTGGTTCATCGCACAATAAAAGCTCTGGTTCCATAAGAAGAGCTCTTAATATACTACATCTTTGCAGTTGCCCACCCGAGAGTTCATGTGGCAAAGAATTTAAATTATCTTCGCTTAAGTTTAACTCTTTTAAATACTCTTTGTAGTTTTTATTTTTTGCTACCTCTAATATTTGGTTTAATATCTTAAAAGATGGATGAAACGAACTATATGGGTCTTGAAAAATCCACCCTATTTTTGCTTTAGAAATCACTCCTTTTTTTGGTTTTAAATTACCAGCAATTAACTCAAAAAGGGTAGATTTTCCAATGCCACTTTTACCTACAATTGCTACAAGTTCTCCTTTTTTGACCTTTAAAGAAAAGTCTTTAAATAGTAATTTTTCACTATAACCAAAATCGAGATTTTTAATTTCTAAAACAGTATCTCTATCCATTATCCTCTAATTTGACCTGTTCCATAAATTTTATACTTATAAGTAGTAAGCTCATTTACCCCCATAGGTCCTCTTGCATGTAACTTATTTGTAGAAATGCCAACCTCTGCACCAAAACCAAAAGCACCACCATCGGTAAAACGAGTAGATGCATTTACATATACAGTTGATGCATCTACCCTATTTAAAAACTCTTCAGCTTTTGAATAGTTATCGGTAATTATTGCCTCTGAGTGCCCAGAACCATACTTTTCTATATGCTCTATTGCTTCATCTAAGCCATCTACCAATTTTATACTTAAAATATTAGCCAAATACTCTGTATCAAAATCCTCTTCGCTTGCCTCTTTAGCATCTATAATCTCTAAAGCTTCGCTATCTGCCCTAAGCTCTGTGCCTGCACTATCAAAAGCCTCTTTTAATTTAGGTAAAGCAACATTTGCAATAGATTTATCTACAATTAAAGTCTCCATAGCATTGCAAACCCCTGGTCTTTGACACTTAGCATTTAATGCAATTTTTACAGCCATATCTAAATTGGCACTCTCTTCTATATATGTATGGCAAAGCCCCTTATCATGTTTAACTACTGGCACTGTTGCATTAGAAGATACATATTTAATTAAAGCTTCTCCACCTCTTGGTACAATTAAATCTACATACTTTTCTTGCTTAATTAAGTACGCTACACCCTCTCTTGAGCTATCTGGCAACAAAGAGATAATCTCTTTAGGTAAATTATTAGCAACTAGTACATCTTGTAAAATCTTTGCTATTGCCTTATTAGAGTTCTCTGCCTCTTTTCCACCTTTTAAAATTGCAACATTACCACTCTTAAAGCATAAAGCACCAACATCAGCAGTAACATTTGGGCGCGATTCGTAAATAACACCAACTACCCCAATTGGCACAGATACCTTTTCTATTCTGATATTATCATCTGTCCACCAACCTTCTAGCACCCTACCAACAGGCTCTTTTAAGATTGCAATCTCTCTTAATGATTTTGCCATAGCCTCTACTCGACTCTTATCTAACAGCAATCTATCTACCATTGCACTACTTAAATTTACCTCTTTAGCATGCTGCATATCTTTGCTATTTTCGCCAATTATATACTCTGCATTATCTTCTAAAGCTTTTGCCATTAAATTTAATATCTCTTTTTTTCTTGCACTTGGTAATGTAGCTATTTGGCTACTACTTTTCTTAGCTCTTTTTAAAAAATCTTCCATTTTGCTACTCCTCTTTATCTTTGAATATTTTACCTAAAATTGTATTATTACTACTACTGCTATTGTCATCTAAAGAGTAATTATCATCAACTACTATCTCTGTTAAATTATCATCTTTTGTTTCAACATCGTCATCTTCTGATTTTTTCTCATAATTATTTATAATTTTAATATATTTAAAAATTGCCTCCATCTCTTTATCTGTCAAATAATATCTAGGCATTATTTTACCACCATTAGAAATTGCCTTTTTTATAATTTTAAAATTTAGTTTTCTTATATCTGGTCCATAATATTTATCGATTGTGCCGTTTTTATCTTTAATAGAAGCAATATATGCACCTTCGCCTAAATCACCATGGCAACTAGCACAACTTACGCCTCTTGGGTTTTTATAGAGCATCTGTCCATACTCAAACTCAGATATAAAATCTTCTCCAAATAATGATAAAGAGAGAAAAAACACTAATATAACAATTTTCAAATACGCCACCTAATCTTTTTTTGGATATAATACCAAAATTCTTTAAAACAAAGGGTTAGTATGACACTAATTGATGGAAAAAAACTATCAAAAAAGATAGAAGCATCTATTGCTGAAGATGTAGAGAAATTAAAAGAGCAAGGTATAGTTCCAGGACTTGCAGTAGTTTTAGTAGGCGACGACCCAGCTAGCCACACTTATGTAACCATGAAAGAAAAATCATGCAAAAATGTAGGCTTTTACTCTATTGTACACAAAATGCCAGATACAATTACACAACAAGAGATTATAGAAACTTTAGAGATGATGAATAACAATCCAAGAATAGATGGAATTTTAGTGCAACTACCACTGCCAAAACATATAGACACAACTAAAATTCTAGAAGTTATTGACCCTAAAAAAGATGTTGATGGCTTCCACCCATATAATATGGGTAGAGTTGTAGAGAACCTAGATGCCTTTGCACCTTGTACTCCTGTTGGTGTTATGGAGATGTTTAAAGAGTATAATATAGATTTAGAGGGTAAAGATGTTTGTGTTGTTGGAGCTAGTAATATCGTTGGCAAACCTATGGCTGCACTTTTACTAAATGCAAATGCAACTGTTACAACAACTCATATATATACAAAAGATTTAGCATCTCATACTAAAAAAGCAGATATTGTTATAGTTGGTGTTGGAGTTCCTAGCTTAATTAAAGAAGATATGGTTAAAGAGGGTGCAATAGTTATAGATATTGGTATAAATAGATTAGAAAATGGTAAATTAGTTGGCGATGTAGATTTTGAAAATGTATCTAAAAAGTGTTCGTACATTACGCCTGTTCCTGGCGGTGTAGGACCAATGACAATAGCAATGTTACTACAAAACACACTTAAAGCCGCAAAAGGCAGAGTAAAATGAATAAACTAAAAGCATTTTTAAGCTCTTGGACTGGTACAATTATAGTAGTTTTACTATTTGTATCTTTTGTAGCACAATCGTTTATTATTCCATCTGGCTCTATGAAGAGAACTTTGTTAATAGGCGACTTTCTATTTGGTACAAAATTTAGTTATGGTGTGCCAATTCCAACACTACCAGTAATTGGCACAAAACTATTACCAGATTTTAACGGAAATGGGCATATAATAAAAGGCGAAGGTCCAAAAAGGGAAGATATAGTTATATTTTATGTACCAACAAATAAGAAACAAAACTTTGTTAAAAGATGTGTTGCTGTTGGTGGAGATGAATTACTTTATTATGATAAACACCTTTTAATTCACTTCCACGAAGGCGATGAATACATTAAAAACAGATACCCAGCAAAAAAAATTGTAAAAGCAATGGGTAAACTTTGGGTAGATAATCCTTATAAAGATAAATATCCAGGTATTCAATACTCTCCAGAGTACAACGGAAACAGCTACCTTTTAATGCAATATAATATGGCAAAAATAGATATGAAACCAGTATATATAGAAGATTTAGATGCACCTGTAGGTGGCTTAAGCCCTACTCCTATGAATGCGTTTTATAAAAAAGTATCTAAAGGACACTACTATATGATAGGAGATAACCGAGATAACTCAGACGATAGCCGTTTTTGGGGTGAAGTTCCATACTCTTTAATTATAGGAAGACCATGGTTTACATACTTTAGTATAGAGTACAGAAGTTATGAGAGAGTTGCAAAAGGAGTTGGTGGGGGTAGAGACTTACAACTACTTAAAAAAGTTTGTAAAAACATAGACCCACTATCTAAAGAGTGCGAAGCAAAATGGAATAAATACCGCTTTACAATAAGATGGGAAAGAATGTTTAGAAGCATAAACAGTATGCAACATAGGGAGCCAACAAGATAATGAGCGAATTAGAAATTGTAAAAATAATAGCTTCTATTTTAGCGCTTGCAATTGCAGTAATTGGACACGAAATAATGCATGGATATATTGCCTATAAATATGGTGATAACACTGCTAAAAGTTTAGGTCGTTTAAGTATTAACCCAATTGTACATGTAGATTTAGTCGGTACTATTATTTTACCAGCTATACTTTATTTTACGCATGCACCATTCCTTTTTGGTTGGGCTAAACCAGTACCGGTTAATATGCAAACAGTAGTTAGAAATGGTGGATACGGTGCAGCAATTGCTGTTGCTCTAGCAGGTATTACTTTTAACTTAATTTTAGCAACACTTTTAGCAACAATCTTGCCTTTATTTACACACCCAAGTAGCCTAAGCGATGCATTTTTTACTTTTTTAATTACACAAAGTATTATGATAAATGTAGTTTTAGCAGTATTTAACCTATGGCCAATTCCACCACTAGATGGCTCTTTAGCACTAATGCACTTAGCACAAAAATTAAAGTGGCACAAAGTAGTAGAGCTTTACGAAAAAGCATACCCATATGGAATGATAATACTATTTGGGATACTTTTTATTCCACAACTTAGCCAACTACTTTTTGCACCAGTTGGCTGGATTTTAGATTTAATTTTACCATAACTAAAGGAGAAGATATGAAGTTTTACATAGCAACAGACCACGCAGGAATAGATTATAAAGATTTTGTAATAGATTTATTAAAGAGCAAAAATATAGAAGTAGAAGATTTAGGACCCTTTAGTAAAGATAGAGTAGATTATCCAGATTACGCAAAAAAATGTGCCGAAGCAGTAAAAGCAGACCAAGGAAGTTTTGGTATATTAATTTGTGGTACAGGCATTGGTATGAGCATAGCAGCAAATAAAGTAAACGGCGTAAGAGCAGCCCTATGCCACGACGCCTACACAGCCCAAATGGCAAGAGCCCACAACGAAGCACAAATACTATGTTTTGGACAAAGAGTAGTAGGCTTAGGCACAGCCCAAAGCATTATAGAAGCATTCATACAAACAAACCCAGAAGGCGGACGCCACAC
>CAYMUV010000014.1:0-10915 GCA_964393855.1 uncultured Nitratifractor sp. | reverse complement strand
TAGCTCACTAATTGGAGTACTATTTTTACACAAACCAATGGGAGATAAATATTAAAGCTAAATGCATAAAGCACAAAGCTTAAACAAGGCATTGTCAAATCAAGTTTGACAATGCCAAAAACATAACCATAATAATCGCTTTTAAAATGATAATATAAATAAAAACTTGAGCTTACAAAACCCTCTACAAATAAACAGCACAGAAGCAAATATGTATATTAAATTTTCAATTCAAAATTCAAAATTAGTAATTCAAAATTAATAAGCCCCATCTCTTTTTAGTACAACGCCAACTGTCTTAATTAGTATAACAATATCTTTCCAGATAGACCAATTTAGCACATACCATTTATCTGTTTTTATCCTAAAGTCATAATCTGTATCGCTTCTGCCACTTACTTGCCAAAGTCCTGTAATTCCTGGCTTTACCATAAAGTAATACTCGGCATACTCTTTATAGTAATTATCAATCTCCTCTTGAATTACAGGTCTAGGACCTACAAAGTTCATTTGTCCAAATAGAACATTAAATATTTGTGGTAACTCATCTAGCGATGTTTTTCTTAAGAACTTTCCAACTTTTGTAATTCGTGGGTCATCTTTTAATTTAAAATTCTTCTCCCACTCATCTCTGATTTTTTGGTCGCTATTTAGCATCTTCTCTAATCTCTCTTGAGCATCGCTATACATACTTCTAAACTTAATCACAGGTATTACTTTTCCACCTTTTCCTATTCTATTATGCACAAAGAATACTCCCCCACGAGACTCTAACATTATAGCTAAACCAATAATTGCAATTATTGGTAAAAGTATCGGAAGAAGTAGAATAACAAGTAGATAGTTAAATAGAGTCTGTATAACTCTTCTATGCCAACTTTTTAGTCTATTTTCGTAAACAATTAAGTTTGTTCTTGTATTAGAGAGCTCATATATTTGAGAGTGCGTTAAGTCATAATCGCTTAGTAGTGGTGTAAATATAACCTCTTTAGTGTGTTTAATCTCGCACTCTATTAACTCTTTTAATTTATCGACAGAAGAGCTTTTTGAGTTTATAAATACAGTAGAGAACTCTTCACTATTTTTAGGTTTAACATACCCAAGGTAAGAGTTTCCATATATTTCGCAATTTAAAAAGTTATCATCTCCATAAACTTTTGCCTTTTTTGCCCATATCCCAAGCTTATGTAGTAAATTTTTAATGATTAACTTACTAAATGGAATTAAAAAAACCATAGCAATAAAGCTTAGACTAATAACAAACCTAGAGTAGTACTCTATAGATTTTGTCATAGCCAAATAAGCAAAGGTTAAAAGTGCAGCTAATATAAGTGCTTTTAATATTTTTTTGGTTTCGTGCCAAAAGTCAAATCGATAAGTATAGATTCCCTCATATATAAAAAGTGCAAGAATAATTAAATATAGTGGATAAAAGTGCAAATATACGCTATGGCTAGTGCTATTTGGTGGTAAAAAAGAGACCATACCCCTAATTAAATATGCAATATTTAAAGAGAGTATTATAATTAAAATATCGCTAATAACAAAAATTGCTTTAGCTAATAAGTTTTTTATTGTCTCTTGCATGCCCTATCCAAACTATTTTAGTAAAATTATACCCAATTTTAAGATAAATTGGCGGTTAAATTACATTAAATGAGTTAAAATTATCTCTTTATATTGAGCTTTATCTTTCTCATCGGCTCTATTATCTCTAAATTTTTTATGTATCGAAGAGATTTTCTTTAAATTTTTTATAGATAAATCATCGTTTATAGGTAGAATTCTCTCTTTTTCTCTATTAGCGTGAGAGCGATTTAATAGGGCGTTTGCATAGTTTAAAGCCCTATTTAAAAGTATAAAACCAAAGTTTTGGTCTTCTATTGGTCCAACTTGGGCTACTTTGTTGCTTAGAAGTTTTACTTTGCTTAACTCTTCGTACCCATAGTTTGCTCCAAAATATCCAGCTGCTGCACCAATTACTGTACCTAAAAAGAAGCTATGCCCACCAACTGCTAAATCTATTAATCCACCAGCTGTTGCACTTGTTAGGGTAGAAATTAGTGTTAATCTATCTTTACTTAAGCCAAAAATCTCATACGCCTCTTTAGAGAATAGATTATACTCTACTTTAATATTTTCAACACCAATATCGCTATTTTTAAAATTTAAAATATCTTTTATATCGTTAAATAGTTTTTGCTCTTTTTTCTCAATTGTCTCTTTAAACTCTGCTATTAGTTTCTCGTTTGAGAAGTTAAAGAGTGCAGAAGATTTTTGCAGTTTAAAACTTAAAATATCCTCTATTGTATCTGCTATAAGAGTTGCTATTTGAATCTTTTGCTCTTGATGAAACTCTTTTAGTAAAGTAATTGCTTCGTCTAAGTTTTTGCCCCAATTTGGGTCTATATGTTTTAGTGCTTCTAGTAAATCAATATGCTCTTTAAAAGTCGCTTTTAGTGGGTTAAATGGCTTTATAATTCTAAAATATTGCCCTAAAATTGCGTCCCACTCTTTTGTATAGTCACTATCTCCTATATAGTTTAAAATAGCCATAGAGCCTCGCCCACAATAGCGTAAAATCTCCATTTCACTCTCAAACTCTGGGCTAAATGGCTTGCTTGCATCTACAACATAAATAATACCACCACCACTCATAATAGGGCGTAAAAGTTCGCACTCATCTCTAAAGCTATCATCACTGCAGTAGGCATCTAAAAACTCTAATACTCTTTGTGGTCGCTCTATTGCACTTGGATTGCCTTTTTGCAAAATCTTAAGAACTCTTCTAGGTCTTTGAAAGCCAGGAGTATCTATAAGCTCATAAAGCGTCTTTTCGCCACTTTTTAACTTAAAGCTTCTAGATTTTGTAGTAGTTCCTGGTTTGTCGCTTATAACTACAGAATCATCAAGCGTTAAAGTTGAAACAATAGAGCTTTTGCCCTTATTTGGGTGCCCTACAACTACAAATTTTGGGTGGCTCATACTATTACCTCGTAGTTTAATTTTAACTCATTTAATTTTCTAAGCCAAATATCGACATCTTTACTCTTTGCATCGCCATTTAAGCCAACTAAGTATATAGATATTTTAGAGCCACTACTGCTATCTTGTAGCTCTTCTAAGTAGTCAAAAAAGTCTAAAATAGGTGGCTCCCACGACTTTACTGCAACGACGATATCTTTTGCATCTTCGCTGCCTTTTAATTCTAAATTGTTTGTATCTACATAGTAGCCAAGTAGCCTAAACTCTCTATTTTGCAACTCTTTTAAGCTTGTTCGATTTATGTAATTTGTGCTAATCTCTTCTAAACTCTCTTTGTTATCTTCTGCTTGAAATAGTATATCTTTTGGCTTTATCTTAAAACTCTTGGCTATAAAGTATAAAATTGCTCTAAAAATTACCCCATAAGTTAAAATTAACATTGCCAAATATCTCCACCAGCTACCAAGCTCTTTAGCGTGAGCTATCTGCTCTTTAGATACTGCAAAACCTAGGCGATTAAATTGGCTAAGCTCTACTAAGTGTTGGCTAATTTCGCAGCTACTACAAAAACTTTTCCAAATTGCAAAAGCATTTAAAGCATTGCTAAGAGATTTTGCTTTAATATCTAGCGTAGTTGCCCAGCCAAAGGCTATATCGCTTGTTGTAATAATAAATAGTAGCGAGAGTAATGCTCCTAAAGAGAAAAAAGTACCAAACAAAAACGATACCCTAAAGCCCTCTAACTCTAAATTGCTTTTTGTAAAAAAAAGCCTAACAAAAGAGACAACAGAGAGCAAAAAAGGTATTGCAACAATTACACCAATATATATAAGTGCATTTACAAGCTCTTTGCCATTAAATATAAGCAAACCACTACTAACACTAAATCCAATAATAAGCGAAATAGCAATAATTGCTATATTTTTATATCGCTTAAATATATTAAATGCTCTATCTATTAAAATGCTACTCTCCAAAGTATGGCTATTTCGTTAATATCGATTGCACTCTTTCTAGGTTTAATAAAGATTGTATCGATTGGGTAGTTATCTAGCCTATATTTATCGCTTAAATCCTCTATTTTATCCTCTAACTCTTGTTGTAAATCTTCTATTCTATCATTTAGCTCTTCTACTCTTGCCTCTGCTCGGCTTATGTCGCTTCGCTCTTTTAAGACTCTACCACTTCTATTTACTGCTGTTCCAATTCTTGTAACGCTTTTTCTACCAAATAGGGCAGATATTATAGATATACCAGCACCTATAAGAGAGCTAGTTTGGTCATCTTTCTCTTTTTCTACTTTTTGTTGGGCTCTTTGCAGTTGCGACTCTAATCTGCTTAATTTATTATCATATTTTGCTTTAAGCTCATCTAACTCATCTTCTAATTTATCTTTTAAGATATCTTCTACTCTAACTGTAAAATCGTCTAAACTCTCATCTATTTTAGACTCTACTCGCAATCTTTTGCACTTGTAAAGCTCTAGTTTCTCGCTTGTGTATAGATGTTCTTTAAGTGCTCTAGCACACGCTTTTAAGCCCTTATCTTCGCTTATAAACTCTGGTAAATGCTTGAATTTAGCATCACTTGGTGCTTTTGTTGCAAAGCTATTTAGTGGCTCTTCTAGCTCTTCTTGCTCGTCCCAATTGCAACTTGTTAAGCCATCTAAATTTAACATAAGCTCCAACTCTTTACTCTGGTCTATGCCTCGTTTGCTATCTATATAACTAAGCTCAACCGATGCAGCAACTGTAGGTGTAAACTTTTTAACCCCTGTAATATCTGCTTCGTATCTTTGAATAATATTATTACTAAGCGCAACACTGCTAACATAATCGCCATCGTCTGCACTTTTTTCAATCTTTTCTACTTTTGGTGTAAGGGCTTTTTTAGACTCCATTAGAGCTGAAATATCATCTTTCTTTAAAGGGCCTTTTAGGTAACTCATAACCCATCTTGTCCCAAATAGTCTAATATCATCTAAGTGGGCGCTCTTTAAGAAGAATGTTCGTTTTTTAAGGTTTGCTAAAAGTGTTGCAATTTCATTTTTAGATAATGCAGAGTCAATCTTTCCACCAAGCCCATCTATAACGCGCTCTATATCTTGTGTTGTCTGCAATCTACCTATAAACCAAGTACCAATATTGCTTAAGCCTTTATAGTCTAAATCTACTGGATTTTGAGTACTTAAAACAACACCTAAACCATACGCACGAGCCTGTTTTAGCAGAGTAATCATAGGCTCTTTAGAAGGTGGATTTTTAACAGGAGGGAAAAAGCCGTAAATCTCATCCATATAAAGCATTGCTTTAAGTCTGTTGCTACCACTTTGGCGACGCATCCAAGCAACAATTTTATTTAATAAAAGTGTAACAAAGAACATTCTTTGCGACTCATCTAAGTGTGCAATCGAAAATATCGCAACTCTAGCTTTGCCACCTTCGCCATAAAGTAGTTTTTGAATATCCAAATCTTCGCCACTTAACCACCCCATAAATGAAGGTGATGCAATAACAGAGTTAAACTTATTTGCCAACTTAAATCGCTCATCTTGCGGATAGAAGCTATCTAGTGGAAGAACACCAATTTTCTTAAAAGGAGGGTTGATAATTTTGCCAACTAAACTATCAAGCCCTAGCGATTCATCTTTACGCCAAGCATTTGCAATAATTTGCGAAAGTAGTATAAACTCTTTACTCTCTAGTGGATTTGCTTCGATATTTATAAGAGCAAGCAAGGAGCTAACTGTTGTGCTAAGATATGCACTAAAGTTGTCGCTATCATCCATAATCTCTGCATCTGGTTTAGCAAGAGAGCTTAAGATATTTATAGATACACCAGCAGATGAGCCTGGAGTGTAAATTGTTTTGTCAACTGCTGTAAACTTCTCTACACGGCTCTCATCTTGCCCCCAACTATGTATGCCATCACGCCACATATTGGCAATTTTTGCAGCATACTCTAGCGGCTCTTCACCTTTTGCTTTAGCATCATCCTCTACCCAAGGTTTAAAACTAAGTGGAGAAAAAGTTGGGTCAGTAAGAAGCATATCGCCCATATCACCTTTTGGGTCAATTATAATTGACGGAATATTGTCAATTGCCGCCTCTTCTAATAATCCAATACCAAGCCCCGTTTTACCAGAGCCTGTCATACCAATTATAGCAGCGTGAGTTGTAAAGTTTTTATTCTTTAAAAGTGTCAACTCATCTGTTGGTTCAAAATCTTTAGGGTCTACATCTTTACCTAAATAAAACAATCCAGCCTTCTCATATATATCTTTAATTGTCTCCACAAATTTTCCTTTATAAAAATATTATCTTAATTATAGCAAAAATATTTTAATAGCAATTTTTTAATGAAAAAATGGTATAATTATGTAACTAAGCCTCTTGTTTATAGAAAAAACTTTTTCAAGAGCAACTTTTAAAGATTCTCTCAGAGTACTTATAATTTTATCAATATTTTAATTAGACTAAGTGCTAAATAATCTTATTTTTTTTAAAGGGCAATAGTGGAGCAGGTAGTTTTTGCAATTTTAACAATATTAATAGCATCTATTCTTAATGTACTATTAAAAAAGTTTAACCTGCCAACTGCTATTGGCTATATATTTACAGGTATTATTGTCTCTGTAACTTTTGGTCTTGGAGGGCAAGAGGGGGTATTAGAGCATATCTCGGAGCTAGGTATTATATTTTTAATGTTTACAATAGGTTTAGAGTTTAGCTTTAGCGAACTTAGAGCCATGAAGAAGCAAGTATTGCTTTATGGTGCTTTACAAGTTATTTTAAGTAGTATTTTATTTGCTCTAATTTCTTTTTATCTCTTTAAATTTACTCTGCATAGTTCAATAATAATTGGTTCTGCTCTATCGCTATCATCAACTGCAATTGTTTTAAAAATGCTTAATGAAAATGGCGATATACACGCTGGTTATGGGCGTAAAGTTTTGGGTATTTTGCTATTTCAAGACTTAGCAGTAATCCCAATATTAATTATGATAGATATCTTTACAAAAGATGTAAAAGTTTCAACTCTTTTAATGAATACATCGATAAATATGGCTATATTTTTTGCTATTTTATTTGCTGGAAAGTATGCTGTTAATAGATATTTAGACTTCTCTGTTCGCTCGCAAAATCAAGAGATTTTTCTTTTGGCAATTTTGTTTATTGTTTTAGCATCTTCAGAGGTTGCGCATTCGCTTGGCTTCTCCTACTCTCTTGGTGCTTTTTTTGCAGGAATGCTTTTAGCAGAGTCTAACTATAAATATCAGATAGAAGCCGATTTATCTCCATTTAGAGATCTATTTTTAGGACTATTTTTCTTTGTAGTTGGTAGCCGTATAGATCTATCTATAGTAGCACACAATTTTGTAATAATTGCTATTTTGGTTCTGGTAGTAATGCTATTAAAAGCTGCTATAATATTTACTATTTTAATAGCTAATCAAAAAAGAACGGCACTAAAGAGTGCTTTAGCACTATCGCAAATAGGAGAGTTTGCCTTAGCTATATTTGTGCTTGCTCAAAACCACTATTTTATCGATGAAAGAGTATCTAATATACTCTCGACTACTGTAATATTCTCTATGATTGCAACGCCATTTATTATTAAAAATTTAACAAAAATTGCCGATGCAACATTTGAAGAGCCGGTTCGAGAGCATACAATAAGCTCTACAGGTTTACAAAACCATATTGTAGTATGTGGTTATGGACCTTTGGGTCGTAAGGTGTGCCAAACGCTAAAGGGAAGTGGATTTACATATGTTTTAATTGAGCACGATTTAAAGCTATATCAAGAGGCACTAGAAGAGAAGCAACCGGTATTTTTTGGTAATGCTGCTCAAAGGTCAGTATTAGAGTCAGTAAGCATAAAAGATGCAACTGCTGTTATGATAACATTTCATAATTTAGAAAAAATTAGATTAATCTCGCAAGCTGTTAAAGATTTGTCGCCAAAGAGTCATATAGTAGCAAGAGTAAGGGGTAAAGAGGAGCAAGAGGCATTAGCTAGCTTAAATATCGAAGTTGTATCGACAGTTGGTACGCTATCTAAAGTGATGATAGATAAACTATTTTATTGCAAGATAGATCTTTAAGATAAAACAGTACTCTATCTTCTTTTTACATATCTTCTTCTAAGTTTTAAGACTCTTTGGGCAACCATTTTACCAAGTTGTCTAAATAGTTTTATATGAGCTTTTCTATCGGCATCATCGTAGCTTAAATATGAGCCACTCTTAACTAAAACATTATATGTAAATGAATTATTATAGCTCTTCTCTCCATATACGCTATATGTAACTTTTATCTTTAGTTTTCTATCTATTCTATATTGTGAAGCATCTTGGTAGTCGCCTTCAAATCTATTTTCGTCCAATTTTGTCTGATAGATATATACATTTAAGTTTGCAGCATTGCTTTTAAATTCTCGTTTTGCTTTGTGTAATCCTAAAGTATCATCGAAAGCTTGTTTAAAGTATTTTCTATCGATATATACCATATTTCCACTTAGTGTCTCTAGGTTGACATAGAAGGTATTATCTCTTAATGCTCGTTTGTGTTGACTTGGTGCTAAACCTCTATCGCTATATAGAACACTTCTATTGCTACAAGCTGTAAAAAAAAGTAGAAAAAAAGATAGTAGTATAAATTTTATAATTCGCACCCCTATAACTCCCATAGTTTTAATTGCATATATTATAACACATTAACTAATATTTAAGTATAATACCCCTATGAATTACGAAACAATTTTAAATAAACTGATTAAAAAGGTATCTTTTCCACTAAAAAATGGTAAAGAGTTAGAGGTGGCACTCAAATCAAAGCTAACAAAAAAAGAGTTTAAACTACTTAAAACACTATCTGGATATGAGCCAAAAGAGAGCTTAGGATATAGCGAAGATGAGTATAAAAGAGTAGAGGCTAATTTAGTAAAAAAGCTAAACCAAGAGAGAGTAAAGCAGGTACTATATAGAAACGAAAAAGAGGATTAAGGTTTAGCCCTTAACCACTTTTTCTATCGCTTCTACAACGCTTGGGTCTTCTAGTGTCGAAGTATCTTGCGTAATATCTTCGCCTTTTGCGATAACTCTTAGTAATCTTCTCATTACCTTACCACTTCTAGTTTTTGGAAGTCCTGGAACAACAGCAACAGTGTCTGCTTTGGCAATATTTCCTATCTCTTCAGATAGTACTTGATTAATCTCTTTAGCTAGCTCTGCATCTTCGCCTAAAGACTCTTTTGTATCTTTTAAAACAACATATGCAAATATGCTCTCTCCTTTAATATCATCTGGCTTAGATACAACTGCAACCTCTGCTATATGAGGGTGCTTTTTAATTGCAGACTCTATCTCTGCTGTTCCTAATCTATGACCAGATACATTAATTACATCATCTGTTCTACCTGTAATTGTTATATATCCATTTTCATCATATACAGCACCATCTCCTGTAAAATAAACAGCTTTTCCATCTTTTTTAACATCGCCATAGTAAGATTTTACATATCTATCTTCATCACCCCAAACATTTCTAATTTGCGATGGCCAAGGCTTTGTAACACACATATATCCAGTCTCTCCAACCTCTACTCTTTCGCCTGTTTCTGGGTTTAAAATCTCTCCCATAATTCCTGGTAGTGGCAATGTTGCACAAGCTGGTTTAATTGGTGTTGCACCCGGAAGTGGCGATACTATATGACCACCTGTCTCTGTTTGCCAATATGTATCTACAATTGCACATTTGCTACTGCCTACAACTTCGTAGTACCACTTCCAAGCTGGTGGGTCTATTGGTTCGCCAACAGTTCCTAATACTTTTAGAGAGCTTAAGTCATATTTTGCAGGAGCATCTTCGCCCATTTTGTGTAAAACCCTAATTGCAGTAGGTGCTGTATAGAATTGATTAACTCCTAAAGACTCCACAATCTCCCAAGGTCGCCCAGCATCTGGATATGTAATAACGCCTTCAAACATTACTGTTGTACCTCCTGCTGCTAGTGGTCCGTAGATAATATAAGTGTGCCCTGTAATCCAACCAATATCGGCAGTACACCAGAATGTATCGTTATCTTTCAGATCAAATACCCACTCCATAGTCATTTGTGCCCACAAAATATAACCAGCTTGCGAGTGCTGAACACCCTTTGGTTTACCAGTAGAGCCAGAAGTGTATAGTAAAAATAGTGGGTCTTCGCTCTGCATTACTTCTGCTTCGCACTTAATAGATTTATCTTTAATTAGCTCTGTATAAGAGTAATCTCTACCATCTACCCAATTTAAATCTTCGTCGTTTCTCTCTACTACTAATACCTTCTCTACAGGTGTGTCATTACCCTCTAAAGCCTTATCTACAACAGGTTTTAGCATATATGGCTTACCTTTTCTAAAAGCACCATCGGCTGTAATTACAACTTTTGCCTCGGCATCTATAATTCTATCTTTTAAAGCCTCTGCCGAGAAACCACCAAATACAACAGAGTGAATAGCCCCAATTCTAGCACAAGCTAGCATTGCATAAGCAGACTCTAAAATCATCGGCATATAGATAACTACTCTATCGCCTTTTTTAACACCAAAATCATCTTTTAAAAGGTTTGCAAAACGGTTTACATTTTTGTAAAGCTCTTGGTAAGTTACAGCAATCTCTTCGCCCCTATCGCCAACAAAAATTATTGCAGCTTTATTCTTTTTACTCTTTAAGTGTCTATCGATACACTGATAAGCAACATTTAACTCGCCACCCTCAAACCACTTTACAAATGGTGCATTATCTTCGTTTAATACTCTACTAAATGGCTTAAACCAATCTATCTTCTCTTTTGCAAAATCACCCCAAAAGCCTTCGTAGTTCTCTTCGGCTTTTTTAACTAATGCGTTATACTCTTCCATAGAACCAATAGCAGCCTCTTTAGC
>CAYMUV010000013.1:0-11740 GCA_964393855.1 uncultured Nitratifractor sp. | reverse complement strand
AAAAACTTCTAAAAGAGAGCTTTGAAGCAAATGAAGAGCTAGATAGCTATGGTAATTTAAAAGCAGAGATTATAGATTATGGTGTTTTAGATGATAAAGGTAATCCATCGCCAATATTAAGCTTTAACAGCGATTTTAGCATAGTAATGAAGGTGCAATTTAATCAAGATATTCAAGACCCTATATTTGCATTTACTATAAAAGACTCTAAGGGGCTAGAGATTACAGGCACCAATAGTTTAATGAAGCATATAGTATCTGGAAAATTCAATGCAGGAGAGATAAAAACTATAACTTTTAAACAAAAGGCTAACTTTCAAATAGGTAAATATGCTCTCTCTTTAGGGTGTGTTGCTATAAACGATACGGGAGTAGAGGTATTTAATAGAATTTACGATGCTGTACTTTTTGAAATAATTGGTTCTGAACAGATGGTAGGTTTTTACGACTTAGGTAGTAATATAACTATAGAGTAGTTACTATTTTGTTATAAACTCTACTCTTTAGCATATATTTTGTGCTACAATTAGCAAAATTAATTAAGCTTTAGGATAAATTAATGAGAAAGACAAAAATTGTTGTAACTGTTGGTCCATCTACTAGCTCGTACGATATGATTAAACGCCTTATAGATAAGGGTGTAAATGTATTTAGATTAAATTTTTCGCATGGAGATTACGAGGTACATGCAAACTCTATAAAACTTATTAGAGAGGCTAGCAAAGAGTTAAATAAAGAGGTGGCAATACTGCAAGATATCTCGGGTCCAAAGGTAAGAATTGGCGAGATAGATGGTGTTTTAAAGCTACAAAAAGGCGATAGTTTAATATTATCTAAAAGCAAAAGCAGTAAAGAGAATATTTTAGATTTAAGCTATCCAGATATTATCGATATGGTAAATATTGGCGAAGAGGTATTCTTTGCCGATGGGACAATTCAGACCGTAGTTGTAGATAAAGATGAGCAAGGCTTACACTTAAAGCTTTTAAATAGTGGAGAACTAACATCAAGAAAGGGTGTAAACTTTCCTAAAACAAAACTAAAAATATCTGCAATAACAAAAAAAGATGAGGCAGATTTAGAGTTTGGCTCTAAGCACGAAATCGATATTGTTGCACTCTCTTTTGTACAAAACAGAAAAGATATACAAAAAGCAAAACATATTATGCAAAGGCACAATTTCGAGCCATTTATTATTGCAAAGATAGAGACTGGCGATGCTATTGAAAATTTAGAAGAGATTTTAGATGAGTGTGGTGGGGTTATGGTAGCTCGTGGAGATTTAGGAGCAGAGTTTGGTGTTACTAAGCTTCCTCGTATTCAAAAGCATATAATCTCTGTGGCTAACCAACTTGCAAAGCCTGTAATTACTGCTACACAAATGTTAACAAGCATGAAAGATAATCCATTCCCAACAAGAGCAGAAGTTAGCGATATTGCAAATGCTGTATATGATGGAACAGATGCAGTTATGCTAAGTGATGAGACAACAATAGGTAAATTCCCTCTACAAGCAGTAAGTGTACTGCACGATACTATTAAAGATGTCGAAAGAGATTATCCTTTCTTTAAAGATTTTAAACCATCTAGTAGCTCTGGTGCAGTATCTAAATCGGCTGTTGAGCTTGCTAAAAATTTAAACAAAGAGGCAATTGTTCCATTTACTACATCTGGAAGCTCTGCTATTACTATATCTAAATACCGTCCAAAACAGAGTATTTATGCAGTATCTCACTCTCTTAAAACTCATAGGGTTTTAAATTTGGTATGGGGTGTTAGACCACTATTTGTAATGGAGCCTGTAAAGAACCCGACAAGATTGCTTTACAATTTTGTAAAAAAGATAATAGACGAAAAAAGGGTAAATAGAGATAAAAGATTTATTGTAACTATTGGCTCTACAACGGGTGAGAGTGGAACAACCAACTTAATTAGAATCTTAAATAAAGAGGGTATGGAGTCTGTTTTAAATTCAGAGTTTTAATATATTGACAATTTACTTTGTAAAGTTTATTGTCAACTAAAATATACCTTTAAATAGACCCTTTATCTCATTAGGTACAATTTTTTTAATTTTCTCTTTTGTTTTATTATCATCTTTTAAGGCTTTTATCTCATTAGGAATAATCTTATCTATCTCTTTATCTACCCCTAAATCTTCTAGTTTCTCTTTAACCTTTTTCATAACTTTTCTCTTTACATAACCATTGAAAATTAGCTTAATTCTTGGGTTTTTAATATCTCCACTTACTCTAAATGTATAGTCTTGATTTTTATGATTAATTGTAACTCTTGCATCTATTGTCATATTTTTTGTATCTATCTTAGCATTTTTGGAGCTTATTGCTACTCTTTGGCTATGTGTATCAAGATTAAAAGTTATAATAGAGTTATCTATTTTTCCATCAATATTAGCATTCTCAAAGACCTCTTTAGACAAATCGAAATTTGCATAATTTTTTAAATTATCTACCAAACTAGAGTTTAAAAATCTTGCTTCATCTAACTTAAGCGAAAAGTTTCCACTTCTTTTGGCTTTAAAGTAGTTTAAGTTAAACTCTGCTACACCATCTATAACCTCTTCTAAATTTAATAATCTTAAAGCTTTAACAGCACTAACACCTGCTGCATCTACCTTTATTTTATTATTATCAGATATTAAATTTATTACACCACTTAACTCGTTTGCAACTGCAGTTACAATTAGTTGGTTTTTAACTCTTTTTATTGTACCTTTAAAGTTAAATGCCCCATTTAATTTTTTTCCAATTAGTGGCTCTAGCTTAGCCAAATCTGGAATTTTTACTAAATATTTTCCTGTTAATTTATCTATATTTTTATCGTAATTTAGATAATCAAAATCGATACTTCCAAACGATGTATTTGCTTTTGGTTGTGTAATAAATCTGCCATCTTTGACAACACCATCTCTTACCAACATAGAGTACTTAAAACTATCTCCTAAATTTATATTGTAAAGCTTTTGTAAAGTTTTTGTATCAATTGAGCCAACAGATTTTATTGTAAATAGACCATTTAATTTTTCTATGTTAGATAGTTTAATCTTGCCACTAGCCTTTGAATTTTCTATAAAGTGTGGTTGATTTAAGATATAGAGCACCTTTGCAAGCTCTATATCTTGAAAATCAATATTGGCACTATTGTTGTTATATTTTATATTAGTTGTGCCACCTAAAGATTTTGTTTTAGCATTTAGGCTTACTTTATCGCCTAACTTGTCAATATGACCTGTTAAGTTTACTTTACCATTTAGTGCAGTTTTTGTAAAGATTTGTAAAGCTCTTAAATTCTCTATATTTGCATTAAAATCGCTTTTTAATGCCGATAGTAGTGTGGCATAGCTTAAATTGTGTAAATTTAGGTTTACAAAATTTGTCAATAGATTTGCTTGCTTTACATATATGGTATTGTCTTTTAATTGACCTTTTGCTTTAAGCTTATAACTATAACTTGGCATTTGAACTTTTAATAGTTTTTTATTTAGAGTTCCACTTGTATTAATAGCAAAATTACCACTTAAATTTTTTATATCATTTAACTTTAAATACCCATTAATAGAGCCAGCAGATATGTAGCTAGGTTGCGATAGTTTTCTTAGTATCTTAATAGGATTTACATCACTTAATTTTGCACTTAATCTGTTACTAAGGTAGTTGATTTTTGTCTCGCCTCCAAAATCTTTTGTAGTAGATTGTAGTTGAAGAGTCTCTTTTTTTCTATCTATAAAAAAGATACCACTACTATTTAAAGAGCCTTTTAAATTTAGTTTTGTAATGCTATTTAACCTAGATAACTCTGGTATAAATAGATTGTAGTAGCCTTTACTTTTTTGAAAATCTAAAGTAGAGGTTAATTTATTTATATCTATCTTAGCAGTTGTTGTATCAATTCTGCCTTTACTTATTATATACTTTTTTGCAACTGATGCTATAATTTTTGCTTTTAATCTTTCATCTTTTGGCAAATCTATTTTGTATAATTTTTTAATTAAAGCATTACTTAAAACTCCATTTTTAACCTCTATTGTGGCATTTCCACTTGGATTTTTAATATCTAAGCTAGGCATATTAGCATTTACAAATAGATAACCATCTAATAGAGCTTGTTTATTTAATAGTGCAAATATTTTTGAAATTCTAGCTCTATTTATATCTGCTTTTATAGCTTTTGGCTCACTATTTTTAAGTAAAAATTTATAATCTATATCAGAGTTAAATGCCCTACCCTTACCTGTTACATTAAAATTTTTTGCAACTCCAACAGCTTTACCACTAATATTTAAATCTATCTTTACATCTCTATTATTTACTGTTACTGTTTGCGCATTTGCTTTATAGTCTAAGTTAAACTTTTTACTAAAATAGCTAACATTACCTTTAGCGTTTGCTACTATTGAATTATCGCTCTTTATATCTACATCTATAAAGCCTGGTTTGCTATCTAGCTTAGTAATCTCTAATTTAGGTTTTGTTATTTTACTTTTTAAATAGTTATTTGCTAGTGGTTTAAGTGTTGCATTGCTACCAAATGGCGTAAAAATTGCTACAAATGCCAAAGCTAATATTGTTAAGATTGGTACAACTATTAATAGAAGTCTATACATTGATAATCCATTTTTTTATTTTTTAATATTATAACATATTAATTATCAATTTTAAAACTATCTACATAACTTTTTAACTCTTTTAGGCTAGAATCTGGGTTATCATCTAAGAGTTTTGTTAATTTTTCGTAAGTTTTCCATACTCTTTTGCTAGCTTGAAGTCGCCCTCTTTTATGTAACTCTAAAGATACAGCAGCATTAATAAAGCCTTTTACAATTAAAACTTTTGGGCTTTTATCTTTTCGTCTAGGAAACCAATACTCTTCTAAAGCCTCGTGTGCTTCAAAAAAGTAGCCTTTTTTAAGTAAATCTTTATATCTATTAATTAATTGTTTCACACTTTTTCCTATAAAAATATAATTTGAAGCTTTTTTTGGTTATAATCGCGCCAATTATATTATTTCTTACTTAAAGAGGGTTATTATGACATCAACTTTATTTATTGTTCAGATAGTTTTAGCTATCTTAATTACAATCGCAGTACTTCTACAAAAGAGCTCTAGCATTGGTCTAGGTGCTTATAGTGGAAGCAACGAATCACTATTTGGGGCTAAAGGTCCTGCTGGTTTTTTAACAAAAGCAACATTTGCTCTAGCCTTACTATTTGTTATAAATACTTTAGCTCTTGGTTACTCTTATGAAAAAGAGAATAAAAAGAGCGCAGTAGATACTATAGAAAAAGTTATACCTGCGGCTACTCCAAAGCCATTTAAACCAAAAGCAGAAGCACCTGCTGCTCCTGCTGCACCAAAAGCAGATTCAAACACTACAAAGTAGCAACTTTAGGGCATTTTGCCCAAACTTTTCAAAACTAACTCAAAATTTACCAAAATCTAGCTAAAATTTTAAAAATAATACTTTAAGGATTAAATATGGTAAATGCTATATTAAAAGAGACTGCTGATCATATGCAAAAGAGCATTGATGCTATGAAAAAAGAGTTTCTAACATTAAGAACAGGTAAAGTTAGTACATCTGTAGTAGATCATATAAGAGTAGATTACTATGGAACACCAACTGCACTTAATCAAGTTGCAAGCGTTACAACTATTGATGCAACTACAATTGCAATTAACCCTTGGGAGAAGTCGCTACTTCCAGATATCGAAAAGGCAATACAGCAAGCAAATATTGGTGTAAACCCAAATAATGATGGTGACTTTATTAAGCTATTTTTTCCTCCAATGACAAGCGAGCAAAGACAAGAGATAGTAAAACAGGCAAAAGCTATGTCAGAAAAGGCAAAAGTAGCAGTTAGAAATGTTAGAAAAGATGCAAATAATAAAATTAAAAGATTAGAAAAAGATAAAGAGATAAGCGAAGATGAGAGCAAAAAAGCACAAGATAGTGTTCAAAAGCTAACAGATGAGCATGTAGCAAAAATAGATGAGGCTTTAAAATCTAAAGAAGCCGATATTTTAAAAGTGTAACTATGAATATAGAGCAAATTTATAAAGATAGTGGGGCTCTACTTAGTGGGCACTTTATTTTAAGTAGTGGTAATCATTCGCCAAATTACCTGCAAAGTGCTAAAGTTTTAGAAGACCCAAAAGTAGCGCAAAATCTTGCAGAGGCTCTTGCAAAAGAGATTCAAGCTAGTAATATTAAAATAGATAGAGTATGTGCACCAGCACTTGGTGGTGTAATTGCAGGTTATGAGTTAGCTAGAGCATTGGGTGTAAACTCTATTTTTGTAGAGAGAAAAGAGGGCGAGATGCAACTTCGCCGTGGTTTTGAAGTTAAAGATGGCGAAAAGTTTATTATCTGCGAAGATATTATTACAACTGGTGGCTCTGCACTAGAGGCTGCTAAAATTATCGAAGAGCTTGGTGGAGAGGTTGTAGCTTTTGCTGCACTTGCAAACAGAGGCTTTTGTAAAAGAGCTGGCACTTCAAATGAGCCAAAACCAGAGTGTAAACTACCAAAAGATATCCCATTTTTTGCATTAGCAGATTTTGAGTTCGAAATATATGCACCAAATAGTTGCCCACTATGTAAAGAGGGAAGCGAAGCAATTAAGCCAGGAAGTAGAGGCAATTAAGCTTTTGCTTACTGCTTATTAAAACTTATAGAGCCTTAATTTTCCATCGAAATCTTCTGCAATATATGTACAGTTATCTATCCAATCGCCACAATTAAAGTAGTCAATGTCATATATTTTTGTTGTATAGGGTTTATGAAAATGACCACAAACTACCGCTTTACAACGATTTTTTTTAGCTTTTAGTGCCATATACTTACTAAAACTACCATGCAAAACTAACTTTGCAATAGCTTTTAATACTTTATGAATTCGTTTTTTTAATGCAGCTTTTAAGCGTCTGTTTTTTAATTTTATATATGTTTTTTTATCGACTCTCTTTAGTGTTTGTAAAAATTTATCTTTTGTATCGTAACTATCGCCATGCTCTATTAATATATCTTTATAGATATAGCTACTATGGAGCTTTTTATTTGCCAATATAGGTGGCAGTGGCTGATTGTGGCTCTTTTCGTGGTTGCCTAAGATATAGATTGTCTCAAAATCTTTAGAGTCTAAAATATTAATTAGCTTTTTAAGATTTAAATCATCATCTTTTATGCCACGATATATTATATCGCCAACTAAAAAGAGTCTATTGCACTCTAAATTCTCTAAAAAATTAAAAAGTTTTTTATAATTTGTTACATCAGAGCCAATATGAAGGTCTGATATAAAGATAGCATCAAAAGTTAGATGGGACATTAGCATTAATTAAGTTAAAAAATTCACTTCTTGTTCTTAAATCGCTCTTAAATAGTCCACGAAGTGCAGAGCTAACTGTTGTAGAGTTTATCTTTTCTACACCTCTCATCTCCATACACATATGTCTTGCGTGCACCACAACTGCTACACCTTTTGGCTTAATTGTATCGTTAATTGCATCTGCAATTTGCTCGGTTAATTGCTCTTGAATTTGCAATCTTCTTGCATAAACTTCTACTACTCTTGGTATTTTGCTTAAACCCACAACTTTTCCATCTGGAATGTATGCAACATGCACACGACCAATAATTGGCAGCATATGGTGCTCACACATAGAGTAAAATTCAATATCTCTAACTAATACCATCTCATCGTTAGTTGTAGTAAATAGAGCTTTATTTAAAATCTCTTTTGGGTCTTGCTTGTAACCTTTTGTTAAGAATTCGTAAGCCTTTGCAACACGCTCTGGGGTCTTAATTAAACCCTCTCTATTTGGGTCTTCGCCAATATTTATTAAAATATCTTTAACCGCGCTTTCTAACTTTTTGTCACTCATATAATCTCTTTTTATTTAAATTGTAACATAAGTTGCAAAAAAGTTATCTAATTTTGGTTAAAATCCACACTAAATTTGATATAATAACTATGCATTAATGCAAAAAAAGGAGAAAATTAATGGCTTTATATGATAGAGATTATACAGTAGGTAGAAGTAGCGATATAGCTATAAGTAGCGAGCGCGTTAGCTTTTTAAAAAAGACTTATCAGCTATTAGCACTTAGCATGATAGTTGCAGCTTTAGGTGCATATTTAACTATGCCTTATGCTGCAGTTGTACTTAAGTTTAAGTGGCTGATTTTTGGGGCTGAACTTTTAGTTCTATTCTTTGGTTTAAGTATGAGCCGTGGCAAACCTGGCTTAAATATGATGATGCTATTTCTGTTTACATTCTTAACAGGTGTTGCACTTGTGCCACTGCTAGCTAGTTTAATTGGTATGGGTAAGGGTGCTGTAATTGGAAATGCTTTCTTAGGAACATCAGTTCTTTTTGGCGCTTTAAGTCTATTTGCGATTAACTCTAAAACAGATTTTAGCAGTTGGGGTAAACCACTATTTATTACACTTATTGTTGTAATTGTTGTTTCTATAATCAACATATTTTTAGGTAGTGGCATACTTGGAATGATTATTAGTGCAGCAGTTTTACTGCTATTTGCTCTATTTACAATTTATGATACTCAAAATATAGTAAATGGTGCTTATGATAGCCCAGTAGATGCTGCAGTTAGTCTATTTTTAGACTTTTACAATATGTTTGTATCTATTTTACAATTTTTAGGTATAGCGAGTGACGATTAAGATAAATCGTGTTATAGATGCAAATCTAAACAGATTAAAAGAGGCACTTCGTACACTAGAAGATGTGCAACGCTATATTTACGATAATGCAGAGTTAAGCTCTGCATTTAAAGAGCTTCGACACCAATTAACTCCACTAATTTCCAAAGATAGATTAAAATATAGAGATATCGAAGGCGATGTTAGCAAAAAGAGCATTGCTAGCGAATTAAAACGAGAAACTTTAGACGACTTAATAGCAGCAAACTTTTCGCGTGCTACTGAATCGGCAAGAGTTTTAGAAGAGGCATTTAAGTTAATTGATGTAGAAGCTTCTGCAACTGCAAAAGAGTTGCGTTATAGATTGTACCATTTAGAGAAGAAGGTATATAAGTTTTGAGTATAATTTTTGGACCAATAAATTCGAGAAGATTTGGTAAATCACTAGGGGTAGATTTAAGCCCTGATAGTAAACAGTGTAATTTTGATTGTCTATATTGTGAACTAAAGAGTGTAAATGTAGTTGACAAATATAGTAAAGTTTTAAGCCCAAACCAAATTTTAGAGGCTATAAAAGGGGCTTTGCAAGAGTATAAAGATATTGACTACTTAACAATTACAGCAAATGGCGAGCCAACACTCTACCCTCATCTTAAAGAGCTTATAGAAGAGATTAACTCTTTTAAAGGCAGTATTAAAACATTAATTTTAAGTAATGCTAGCACAATTGGCAGTAGTGATATTCAAGATACTTTAATGCTATTTGACAGTGTTAAGCTATCGCTAGATTGTGCTACAAAAAGCTGCTTTAACAAGATTGACAGAGCAAGCTCTAGCGTAGATTTAGAGAGAATAAAGAGTGGAATTATAGAATTTAGCAAAAAATATCGAGGCGAACTGCTGCTAGAGACTCTCTTTGTAGAGGGAATTAATGATAAAGAAGAAGAGGTAGAGGCTTTAAATAGTATCTTTTTAAAGGTTAATAATCTTAAGCGAATAGATATTGGTACAATCGATAGACCACCTGCATTTAATGTTAAAGCTATTAGCTACGATAAACTGCATAAGTTATCTTTAGGTTTCGATAAAGATTTACCTATTAATATTGCATCTAGGCAGAGTTTAGATGGAGAGAAGTATAACTATAGTAGCGACGAAATTTTACAAACACTATCTATGCGCCCCCTAACTCAAGATGATATTAATACACTATTTAGCGATAAATCTAAAGAGAGTTTTAATGCCCTTTTAAATAGCAATAAAATAGAGAGTATAAAAATTAGTGGTATAGAGTTTTTTAGGACGAAGGATCTTTAATGCGTAATGTTGCACTGCTTCAGTTAGATAATAATCCAAATTACCAAAAAAATTTAGATAAGATTTTATCGTATATAGAAGAGTTGCCAACAGATTCATTAATAGTTGCTCCAGAAGTCTGCTTGACAGATTACGATTATGACAACTTGCAAGAGGCTTGTAAATTTGGTGAATACGCACTAGCTGAGCTTTTAAAGGTAATTGACAATCAAATTTTAGTATTGACACTTCTTGTAAAAGAGAATTTAAACTACTATAACGAAGCTGTTGTTATACATAAAAACAAGGTTGTGCATAGACAGAGAAAACATAAACTATTTAAATTAGGAGATGAACATAAGTTCTTAGCCTATGGAGAGTTAGATAAAATTGTTAAATTTAAGATAGATAATATCAGCTATGGGCTTTTAATATGCTTTGAGCTGCGATACAAAGAGCTATGGCAAAGGCTAGAGGGGGCAGATGTTATTTTAGTTCCAAGCCAATGGGGAGAGCCTAGAAAGAGACATTTAGAGATTTTAGCAAACGCTCTTGCTGTAATGAACCAATGCTATGTTTTGGTTGCTAACTCTAGTAAAGTTGGTATGGCAAAATCCTCTGCGATATATGCACCTATGGGTGGTGTAACTATTGATGATGCAAGCGAATTAATAAAAGGTTTTATCGATATAAAACAGATTAAATTGATGAGAAGATATATAAAACTCTACTAATTACTACTTTTTGTATATTAATTAATATAATAGAGCAGAAATACTTGTTTTTTTAAAAAAAATATTATATAATATAAAAAACATAAATTCGATGAAGGTATTTTATGATGACTAAGGCTATTTTTATGGATAATGTAGCAAGACAGACAAGAAAACACTATATAAAAGATATGGTAACTGCAATTGATGAAAAGTTTCCACTAGAAGAGTACGTTAAAAAAGCTCTATTAGAAGTAGATAGAGAGATTTTTGTATCTGATATTTTTAAACATTTAGCATATAGTTTAGATGCTTTACCAATGGATAGCGAACAATGGATTAGTTCTCCTCTAACAGTAGCTAAAATGACACAATACTTAGAACCAAGAGATTGCGATAGCGTATTAGAGATTGGCTGTGGGAGTGGATACCAAGCAGCAGTACTATCTAAACTATTTAGACGCGTATTTACAATAGAGAGAATAGATTCACTTCTACAAGAGGCAAGAGGTAGATTTAAAGAGCTTAATATTAATAATATTATATCTAAGTTTGATGATGGAAACAATGGTTGGGCTGCTTTTGCTCCTTTTGATAGAATAATATTCTCAGCAGCACCTAAAGAGATTCCGCAAGTACTTTTTGACCAACTTGCAGAGGGTGGAATTTTAATTGCACCAGTAGAAGAGTATGGTTTACAAACAATTACAAGATTTTACAAACGAAATGGAAATATAACTAGCGAAACAATAGAAAATTGCCGTTTTGTACCAGTAGTAGAGGGTAAAGAGTATTGACACATATTTGTCAATTTACTTTACAATTTATAAAAAAAATGGTACTATAAGAAAAGTTTTTAAAAAATTTCTCTGAAGCTTCACTTTAGAGAAAGGAGAAAAATAAAGAAATAGTAATATTTCTTTCTCGCCAACGGCGAAGCTTTAGTGAGAGGAATTTGTAAGGGGCTTTGCTCCTTACAAAGGAGAAATTAAATAACAACAAAAAGGAGCCCTATGAGTCGATTAATTAAACCTTCGGAATATG
>CAYMUV010000012.1:0-12048 GCA_964393855.1 uncultured Nitratifractor sp. | reverse complement strand
ATGTTGCCATAGTAGATAGAGAGTTTAACAGATTAGAAAAAGTAGAGCCACAAAACAGCATAATTTTAGTTGCTGCATTTGTAGGAACTACTAGGTTAATAGATAATATCTGGGTTTAGAAAAGGTCTTGAGAGCTATCTGCCGCAGGGCTAGGTGCTACTCTTCTTATAACCTTTTTCTTTCTTATTACTCTCTTTTTTACTCTTTTTGTTTTATGCAGCATTTTTCTTTTTCTTATTATCTCTCTTTGTTTTTTAATTAATTGCTCTCTTTGGCGTCTTAACTTCTCTTTTAAATCTATAATATTCTCTTGTTGTTTCTCTTTAATTATACTCTTTTTAAGCTCTTGCTCTCTTTGTTTCTCTGCAGCTTTTTGTCTGCTTAGGTTTGGTTTTAGCATATCCCTTTCTATCATAGCATCTACAATCTTTTTAAATACTGGTACAGCACTTTGAGATGCAAAGTGTCTTTCGTACTTTGGCTCTATAACTAAAACACCAATTGTATATTTGTGTCCATATTGGTCGTTTGCAAAACCAAAAAAGCTTGTGTGGTATCTTTTTTCGTAACCATGTCTGCCTGCTATCATAGCAGTTCCAGTTTTACCACCAATCTCAAGTCCTTCTGTTATTGCTGCTCTACCAGTTCCTTGTTTTACAACTTTAATTAATGTGTCTTTAACTATATTTGCACTCTCTTTTGTAATAGGTTTTATTACTGTATAATCTTTTTTTAATTGATACTTGTTTCCATCTTCTCTTTTAATATAATTTACAACTCTTGGGGTGTAAGATACACCATCGTTATTAAATACATTATATGCTTTAAGGAGTTGTGCAAATGTAACTTGAATACCATATCCATAAGCAGTAGTTGCTTTATTTACTGGGTATCTAAGTTTTTTTAGACTATATATCTTACCAGCAGCTTCTCTACCAATATCTATTCCACTTTTTTGTCTGCCTAAACCAAACTTTAATAAACCATTTCTAAACTCTTTACCTTTCATTTTCCAAGCAATTTTAGATATACCTATATTTGACGATTTTATAATTATATGCTCAGCATCTAATGAGTATGCAGGTTCATCATCTGTAATTTTAAATCTATCTACATACATTTTTCCATTTTCTGTGTTAATAATTGTCTTAGGTGTAATTAGACCCTTGTCGATAGCTAAAGAGTAAGTAACTGGTTTTAATACAGAACCAGCTTCGTAAGAGTAGGTAGTTGCTTTAGGTTGTAAGTTTTCTATCTCTTCTTGTGTAATGTGCAGTGGGTCGTATCGATTGCTAGAGGTAATTGCTAAGATTTTAGAACTTCTAGAGTCCATAACTGCTGCAATTACCTCTTTTGCTTCTAGTTTTAATTTGTAACTATCTAAAATATAATCTATATTTTTTTGAAGTCCTAAATTAATATTTAAAATTAAGTTATAACCATTTTTCTTTTTTTGATATTTTGTAGATTTTGTATGAATAATATAGCCTGTTGCATCTCTTTTACCCTTAACTAAGCCATCTACTTTTTTATTAAGGTATTTGTTGTAAAACTTCTCTATTCCGTTAAACCCAACTATGTAACTATATCCATTATCATCTTTACTTCTTGTATAACCTAAAATTGGAGATAGTGCCTCTTTTAGAGGGTACTCTCTCTTTTCCCCTTTTTGTGTTATAGTTAATCCATAAAAAAAGTTTTTATTAATACCTTTAGATGTAAAAACTTTAAATCTATTTAATTTATATTTTAACTCTTTTAAATAGATAGCAGTTTTTGCATCTATATTATCACTTAAAGTTACCCAACCTTTTTTTGGCTTTCCGTTTTTATCTAGTAGTCTCTTTTTTAACTCTTGCATAGGTATATTAGAGTAGATACTAAATAGTTTTAAAAAAAACTCTTTTTTATTTGGGTCTAAATAGGCTGTATGAAATGATGCACTATAAATTTTTATAGAACGGCTAATTGTGTAGCCCTCGCTAGATATAATACTACCCCTTAAAGCTCTATCTTTTATTGTATTAGTTTTTATTTTTGCATTACTATTAAAAGAGAGTATTAATAGTCTTAAAATAAGTATTGAGAAAATTACCAACATTATAACTACAATTGTTTTTAATCTTTTGTCTTTTAAAATACTATTTTTATTGCTTTTCATTATGCCTCTAAAATATTTATTAATTAGTTTTGATATAATAGCATAAATTTTAATACTAATTAATAAAAAAACGGTATTATTATAATTAATTTTACAATTTAAGGCAATTATTTATGGATAGAGGGTTATATTTATCGACTATTGGATTACTTTTAATCTCGTTAATATCGGTTTACTCACTATCTATTTATCCTACAATCTACTTTGATGCTAATCAATATCTTTTTTTTAAGAAGCAACTTATCTCTGTTGTTATAGCAATAGTGTTATTAACGCTTGTTGGAAATATGAATCCATATAGAGTGTTTAAGCCTTTAGGGTTTATAATATTTGTTGCATCTTTTATTGCTTTTGCAGCTATGCTTGTACTCCCACATAGTATGGTAAAAGAGGTCTTAGGGGCTAAGCGTTGGATTAGGCTTGGTGGTATATCGCTAGCACCAGTTGAATTTTTTAAATATGGGTTTATCTTTTTTATATCTTGGAGTTTAGGTAGAAAATATAAAGAGTTGCAAAGTACAAATAGCATTATAAAAGAGATAAAAATATTATTACCTTACTTTTTTATTTTGTTTGTTGCCGTTGGTTTTATTGCTGTTGCACAAAAAGATTTAGGGCAAGTTGTTGTTATAACAGTAGCATTAATGGCATTAATCTTTTTAGCTGGCGGTTCTAAAAAACTTTTTGGTTTGCTATTCTCTTTTGCAATTGGATTATTTGTTTTATTGATTTTAGTAGCACCTCATAGGCTACATAGATTTAAAGGTTGGTGGGCAGGTATTCAAGATATGCTATCGCCAATTTTGCCAGATTCACTTAGAGTAACAGATACAGCAATTCCATACCATATTATTAACTCTTTAGCTGCAATTAGAGAGGGTGGAATTACAGGTAGAGGTTTAGGAGAGGGGCAGTATAAGCTAGGTTTTTTAAGTGAAGTACATACCGATTTTATTATCTCTGGCTTAAGCGAAGAGATTGGATTTTTAGGTCTGTTACTAATATTTGCTCTATATGCGTTTGTTTTATATAAAATTATAAATATAGGTACACAATTAATTAAGTTAGAAGATAAATTTTTTGTATTTGGAGTTGCTATTGTTATATTTATTAGTGGAATGATAAATATGTATGGTATATCTGGGCTAATACCTATTAAAGGTATTGCAGTACCATTTTTGAGTTATGGTGGTTCACAAATAATCGCAAGTACTTTAGCAATAGGTATGGTTTTGATGTTGTCTAGAAAGGTAGAGAGATGAGTATTGTGTTAACTGGTGGTGGAACAGGTGGACATTTGACTATAATAGATTCAGTAGTTGAACACTTAGAGCAAAAGCCAATATATGTAGGCTCTACAAGAGGTCAAGATAGAAATTGGTTCGAAAATGACAATAGATTTAAAAAGTGCTACTTTATAAATAGTGTTACAATTGCAGATAAGGGGATTTTAGGTAAATTTAAAGCACTTTTTAAAACTGCAAAAGAGGCAATAGAGATAAGTAGAGTTTTAAGAAAAGAGGGTGCTAAAGTAGTATTTTCTGTTGGTGGTTTCTCTGCTGCACCAGCATCTGTAGCTGCTATTTTATTGCGAATTCCTTTGGTTATACACGAGCAAAATGCCTTTACAGGTATTTTAAATAGATATTTAAAGCCTTTTGCTGCATCTTTTATCTCTACTTTCGAAGATGGAAATTTAGAAAATACATATCCAGTTAAGCAAATATTTTTTGATACATCTAGAGTTAGAAATAAAATTAAAACCATTTTAATTAGTGGGGGTTCACAAGGCTCTGTTGCACTAAACAATTTTGCTCTTAAGTTAGCTCCATATTTTAAAGAAAAAGAGATTAAAATATACCATCAAGCTGGTGTTAATAATTTAGATGATGTTGTTAAAGAGTATAAAAAATTGGGCATAGAGGCAGAAGTTTTTGGTTTTACTAAGCAGATGCCACAAATTATAGAAAAAGCAGATTTTGCAATTGCAAGGGCAGGGGCTTCTACACTGTGGGAGATGACAGCAAATGGCTTGCCAGCTCTTTATGTTCCATACCCTTATGCTGCAAATGATCATCAATATTTTAATGCAAAATATTTAGTAGATAAAAATTTAGCATGGCTTTGCAGAGATAAAGATTTAAATATAGATATTGTTTTAGATATTTTAGATAAAGATTTTAGTGAAATAAGTAGCCAATTAATGGAGCAAATTAAGCCAAATGGTGCAAGTGTTTTAGCAAAACATATCGAAAGTTTTTTAAAGTAGAGCCATCTTCACAATAATTACACATTGATTGTGTATACTTTTAATACCAATTAGGAATATTGGTTAGAAAAGAGTTTTGGTTTATCCAATTAATTAACATAACACTGTATCGTTCTTCTCCCTCCTCCTGTTAAAGATACATTTATTAATGAGTAGCCATTTTGGCTACTTGGTTATTCTTGTTTTAGTTTCTTTTAACCCATTTTAGATAAAATATCCATTAATTTATTAATAGGAATTCAGATGAGTATTAGAGAAGATTTTTTATCTTTTTTTGAGTCAAAAGGTCATAAAATATTACCAAGTTCACCACTTGTTCCAGATGATGATACACTACTATTTACAAATGCTGGAATGGTTCAATTTAAATCAATTTTTACAGGGCAAGAGCCTATACCAACACCGCCAAGAGCAACAACTTCGCAAACTTGTATTCGTGCTGGTGGTAAGCATAACGATTTGGATAATGTAGGGTACACTGCAAGACATCATACTTTCTTTGAGATGTTAGGTAACTTTAGCTTTGGAGATTACTTTAAAGAAGATGCTATTGCTTATGCTTGGGAGTTCATTACATCTAAAAAGTGGCTAAATTTGCCAATAGAAAAGTTGTGGGTTACGGTTCATAATGATGACGACGAAGCTTATGAACTTTGGAAAAAACATATTAGCGAAGATAGAATAGTTCGTTTTGGCGACAAAGATAACTTTTGGCAAATGGGCGATACAGGACCTTGCGGACCTTGTAGTGAAATTTTCTACGACCAGGGTGCAGAGCATTTTAATTCGCCAGAAGATAAAATGGGTGGAGATGGCGATAGATTTTTAGAGATTTGGAATTTAGTATTTATGCAATACGAAAGAGATGAGAGTGGTACTTTACACCCACTACCAAAACCTAGTATCGATACAGGTATGGGTTTAGAGAGAGTTGTAGCAATTAAAGAGGGTGTATTAAACAATTATGACTCATCTCTATTTATGCCACTTATTAATAAACTTAGCGAAATTGTTGGCTCAAAACCAACAGATGAAAATATCGCTTCTTATCGCGTAATTGCTGACCATCTTCGCTCTACATCATTTCTTTTAGCTCAAGGTGTAACATTCGATAAAGAAGGTCGTGGCTATGTACTTAGAAGAATTTTAAGAAGAGCAGTAAGACATGGATATTTGCTAGGAATTAGAGAACCATTTATGAATAAAATGGTAGATACTTTAGCCGAACTTATGGGCGAACACTATGGCTATTTAAAGATACAATCTAGTGCTATTAAGAGTGCTATGGCACAAGAAGAAGAGCGTTTCTTTGCTACTATCGAGGCTGGAATAAAGCTTTTCGAAGAGGAGCTTAAAAAGAGTACCGATAAATTTAATGGTGAAGTTGCATTTAAACTATACGATACTTACGGTTTTCCTTTAGATTTAACTCAAGATATGTTACGAGAAAAGGGCATAGAGTTAGATACAGAAGCTTTTGATGCTAAAATGCAAGAGCAAAGAGAGAAATCAAAAGCTAACTGGAAAGGTGCAGGCGATGGCGCAGTTAATGGGGACTTTAAAGAGCTTAAAGAGGAGTTTGGTATAAATGAGTTTGTAGGTTATGAGCAAAAGAGTGCAAACTCTAAAGTCTTAGCCCTATTAGACGAAGAGTTTAAAAGAGTTGATAGTCTAAATGGTAATGGTTGGGTGCTTTTAGATAAGACACCATTTTATGCAGAATCAGGTGGGCAAGTTGGTGATAGTGGCACTCTTTTGGCTAATGGTAACACCATAAAAGTTTTAGATACCAAAAAGTTTTTCGATATGAATTTATCGCAAATAGAGGGTGCAATTAAAGTTGGAGATAGTGTAGAAGCAAAAGTAGATAATAAAAGAGCAGAGATTGCAAAACATCACTCTGCAACACACCTTTTACAAGCTGCTTTAAAAGCTGTACTTGGCGACCATATTTCACAAGCTGGCTCTTATAATGATAGCAAAAGATTAAGATTTGACTTTACCCACTCTAAAGCTTTAACTAAAGATGAGTTAGAGTCAGTAGAAAATTGGGTAAACGAGAAAATTTTAAATGCAATTAATGTAGAGACTAAAATTATGCCAATAGAAGAAGCTAAAGCAAGTGGTGCAGTTGCACTATTTGGCGAAAAATATGGCGATAGTGTTAGAGTAGTATCTATGGGCGATGCCTCTGTGGAGCTTTGTGGTGGTACACATGTAGATAATATTGCAAAAATTGGTACATTTATTATTGTAAAAGAGAGTGGTGTAAGTTCTGGAGTTAGAAGGATAGAAGCAGTTTGTGGTGCAAGTGCATTAGAGCTTATAAAGAGTAATAAAAAATCTTTAGAAGAGATAGAGAGTGAGCTAAAGAGTAAAGAGCCATTAAAAGCTATTGCAAGATTAAAAGAGCAGATAAAAGAGTTAAATAAAGAGTTAAAAAAGGCTCAAAGTGCTACTAAAAAAGAGCTAACAGCAGTAGAGATTAATGGGGTTAATACAGTAGTAGATGTTATAGAAAGCGGAGATATTAAAGAGTTAATAGACGAGGCTAAAAACAGATACGAAAATGTAGCAATTATGCTATTGCAAAAAAAGGGAGATAAAGTACTTTTAGCAGCAGGTAGTAAAGGTTGCGATATAAATGCAGGTGATTGGATTAAGAATATTGCTCCAGTAGTTGGTGGAGGCGGTGGAGGTAGAGCCGACTTTGCACAAGCTGGTGGTAAAGATACATCTAAAATAGAAGAAGCAGTAGATAAATCTAAAGAGTATTTAAAAGAAAAATTATAGGATTTACTATGAAGATTTTGTTAAAATTTTTATTAATATTATCTTCTTTATTTAGTATATCTCTATCTAAAGTTACTCCTAAAGAGCAATTGGATATTGATATTTTTAATAAAAATAAAGAGAGTGTTGTATTTATATCTACAAGTAAAAAGATAGTAGATTATAGAAGTTTTACAAAATATATTGTTCCTAGAGGTACAGGAAGTGGATTTATTTGGGATAAAGAGGGGCATATTGTAACTAACTATCATGTTATAGATGGTGCAAATAGTGCAAAAGTAAAATTACATAATGGCAAAGTCTATAATGCCTTTTTAGTTGGAAGTTACCCTAGAAGAGATATTGCCGTTTTAAAGATATCTGCTAAAGAGAGTAACTTAAAACCTATAGTTGTAGGCAAAAGTTCTGATTTAAAGGTAGGGCAGAGCGTATATGCCATAGGTAACCCTTTTGGTTTAGATTGGACAATGACAAAAGGGATAGTTTCGGCACTTAATAGGAGAGTTCCTTCAAGAGATGGTACAGTTTTATCTCGAGCAATTCAAACAGATGCAGCAATTAACCCTGGTAACTCTGGTGGTGTGATGCTAAATAGCAGTGGTGAGCTAATAGGGGTTAATAGTGCTATTTACTCTCCTGTTCGTGGAAGTGTTGGAATAGGTTTTGCAATTCCAATAGATTTAGTTAAACCAGTTGTAGAAAAACTTATAAAATTTGGAAAATATATTAAACCATCTATCGGAATAGAGACTGATGATTCAATAAATAGATATATGCACAAGTATCTACACAAAAGAGGAGTTGCAGTACTTGGTGTTATTAAAAGTAGCGATGCAGAAGCAAAAGGCTTAATTCCTGCAAAGTACTATATGGATGGAACTATAGATTTTGGCGATATTATAGTTGCATTAGATGGTAAAAAGGTTAATAGTATAAGTGATTTAGATGACATTTTAGATAGTCATAAAATTGGTGATAGTGTTACCTTAACAATAGAAAGAGGCAAGAAGCATCAAGATATAGATATAACTTTAATAGGTTTAGATAGTTAATGATTAGGTTATCTTCTGGCTCTGAAACTAGAGCTAAACTTTTAGATAAGTTTAATGTAAAGTATATTCAATCATCTGTAGATTTTAACGAAGATAGCATTCAGAGTAAAGATGCTAAAAGTTTTGTATATAGTGTTGCATTAGGTAAATTAGAGAGTGCTATAAATAGATATGGTATAGATATGCCAATATTAGTTGCAGATACAGTAATTGCAACTAAAAATGGCGAGATGTTAAGAAAAGCTAAAAGTAGGGATGATGCTAAAGATATACTTTTAAAGCAAAGTGGTAGCGAAATTTCTATTATTAGTGCTACTATTTTAAAATCTAAAAATGTAGAGTTTATAGATATATCTTCTACCAACTATCACTTTAAAGAGTTTGAAAAAAATGATTTAGAAGAGTATTTAGACTCTTTAAAGTGGCAGGGTAAAGCTGGTGCATGTATGGTAGAGGGGTTTTGTAAAAAGTATATAAAAAGTGTTTATGGTTTAGAGTCTAATGCAATGGGCTTACCTGTAGAAAAACTTTTACCTTGGATTGATTTTTTAGGTAAATATGATGGTTAATATAAAAGAGTTAAAAATTTTTAATGGTGGTAAAAGTTTAGTAGATATCTCTATGCAGATATCTAACTCAACTGCCCTTGTAGGCGAAAGTGGCAGTGGAAAATCGCTAACTCTTAAGGCTATTTTAGGAATGTTGCCCTCTAGTTTAGAGTCTAAAATTAATATAGAAGCACCATTTGAGCTTATTAGGGGTAAGAGCGTATCTTTTGTGCCGCAAAACCCATTTACTGCACTCTCTCCTTTAACAAAAATCTCTAAACAATTCTTTGCAAAAGAGAGCAGGGTAAAAGAGCTTTTTGATATGTTAGATTTAGATTGGAGATTATATAACGAGTATCCACCTAATTTAAGTGGTGGGCAACTTCAGAGGGTTATTTTTGCAATATCTCTTGTAAATAACCCTAAATTGTTACTTTTAGATGAGCCAACTACAGCTTTAGATGCCAAACTTAGAGATGAGATGATAGAAATTCTTAAAAGAGTACAAGAAAAAGAGAACTTTTTAATGCTTTTTGTTACACACGATATAAATTTAGCATCTACTTTATGTGAAGATATGGTAGTATTAAAAAAAGGGAAAGTTGTAGAGAGCCAAAAGAGCAAATTGTTATTAAAAAATCCAAAAGAAGATTATACAAAACTATTAATAGAATCAAATTTTGCAAACAGAGAGTATAGAGCATGATTAAAAAAATTATAAAAACTATAGTTATATTAGGTATATTAGGTTTAGCTCTAATTGTTGGAATGTTTGCATATGCTTATAAATCTGTAAATGTTAACGAAATAGCCAAATATGCACCAGATACATCTACAGAAATTTTAGATAGAAATGGAAAGAGAATAGCATATATTTTTAAAAAACGCCATAGATTATATGCAACATATAACGAAATACCTTTTTATATAATAGAAGGCGTTGTTGCTATGGAGGATACAAAGTTTTTTGAGCATAAAGGTGTAAATCCAGATGCAATCGCAAGAGCAATTTTAAAAGATATAAAAGCCAGAGCCTTTGTAGAGGGCGGTAGTACAATTACACAGCAGTTAATTAAAAATATGTTTTTATCTCGAAAGAAGAAGCTAAGCCGTAAATTAAAAGAGATGATATTAGCATATAAAATAGAAAAAGTTTTATCTAAAGAGGATATTTTAGAGAGATACCTAAATATTATCTCTTACGGGCATAACTATTTAGGTGTTAAAACTGCAGCAGAGGGATATTTTAGAAAAGATTTATCTACGCTAACACTTAAAGAGTCTGCTATGCTTGTTGGTATTCCAAATGCTCCAACATACTATAACCCACTTAGACACTATGATAGAGTTATAAAAAGAGCAAATTTAATTTTATATAGATTAAAAAAGTTAGGTTGGATTACAGATAGTGAATATAAAGAGGCTAAAGCAGAGAGACCAAAGGTTTATAAAACATCACTATCACAAAATATTGCACCATATATTGTAGATGAAGTAGTAAGAAGATTTAAAGATAAATTTAAAGATTTAAAAACAGGTGGATATAGAATTTTTACTACAATAGACTTAAAACAGCAACAGATTGCTAAAAAGGTTATTATAGATAATTTAAATAGAGAGTTAAAAGATATTGGCGAAGATAAAAACAGAAGCGATTTAAATGGTGCTTTGGTTTCTGTAGAGAATAAAACAGGCGATATTTTGGCAATGGTTGGAGGAATAGATTATAAAAAGAGTCCATTTAATAGAGCAACTATGACAAAAAGGCAACCAGGCTCTGCATTTAAGCCTTTTGTTTACCAAACAGCATTAGATTATGGATACAACCCAGCTACAAAATTAACTGACCTTGCACGAACATTTAAGTATAAAATTAATGGTAAAATAAAGTATTGGACTCCAAAAAATTACGAGAGAAACTTTAAAGGATTTATCCCTTTAAGAGAGGCTTTAGTAGAGTCTAGAAACTTAGCTACGGTAAATTTGGTAGATACTTTAGGTTTACAAAAAATTAGAAGAAGATTAGCAAGGTTAGATGTAGATACAATTCCTAATGATTTGTCTATATCTTTAGGAAATTTAGCCCTAAGTCCATACAAAATGGCACAAATTTATACAATTTTTTCTAATAAAGGGCATATGATAGAACCAAGGCTTGTTAGTAAGATTGTTTCAAGATATAACTCTGTTCTTTATGAAACACAGCCAAAAGAGATATTAAACTTTACAAAACCTAAACAGGCGTTTTTAATGACATCTATTTTAGAAGATGTAATAAAAAGAGGTACAGGAAAAAATGCAAGAGTTAAAGGTATAGAGTTGGCTGGTAAAACTGGTACAACTAACAACTACATAGATGCTTGGTTTTGTGGATATTCTCCTACTATAACAACAATAATTTGGTATGGTAGAGATAAATATAAACCAATTGCAAAGGGTGCTACAGGTGGCAGAGTTGCAGCTCCTGCATTTGCTAACTATTATAGGGAAATTTTAAAAATTAATCCAAAATTAAAGAGAAAATTTGATATACCTAAAGGTGTATTTATTGGCTCTGTAAATGGAAAAAATGAATATTATACCTCTATATCTCCACTTCCTAAAAGTAACAATGGTTTAGATATGTACGAAGATGTTGCTAACCCACCTTTGAAAAAAAAGGCTAATGTAGAGACTCCAGTTACTCCTAAACAAAACAAACCAGTACATGTTAAAGAGGAAGATCCAATAGATTCTACAGATATTATAGAGATATATGATGATCAAGAACCTAAAAATAGTGATGATGTAGAAGTGCTATATTAATTTTGAATTTTGAATTTTTGTGCAGCTTAAAAATATCTTAAAGAAGTGGCATAAGCCTCTTCTTTAATTAGCAAGAATATGTAGATACATATTCGTATGCAGTTGGTCTTCCTTCTACTGGAATTACATGTCTTTCGAATTGATAGTTAATATAAGTAGATATAAATTCTTCACTCATAACAGATGATAAGAACTCATGATCTTCTTCCAAGCCTTCTAATGCTTCTCTAAAGCTGTTTGGAAGCTCTGGAATTCCTTTTTCTTTAAGGTCTTCTCTACTCCATTCAAACAAGTCTTCATTAACTGGTCCAACAAGGTCATATCCACCAGCTTTAATTCCATCAATACCTGCCATCATTAATACAGTAAATGCTAAGTATGGGCAAGATGTGCTATCTGGGAATCTTGTTTCAATTCTTG
>CAYMUV010000011.1:0-12945 GCA_964393855.1 uncultured Nitratifractor sp. | reverse complement strand
TTTAAAATCTCTTTTAAATCTACTGCATCTAGTGCTTTTACTGCTCCTACTGTTCCTACAGGCATAAAAACAGGGGTTTGAATTGTAGAATGAGCTGTTTTTATTGTACAAGCTCTTGCATTGTTGTCTATATTGTCAATACTAAATTTCATTATGTTATAATAACCTTTAAGATTTTAAAAGAATTTTATCTAAATAATAATAAAAGAGTAATATGAGCAATATTTTAATTATAGCATCTAGCGATGTATCCAAAAGATTTATAGAGCAATTAGAGATTAAAAATCTAAAAATACACAACTACACTATAATTTACCAAAACGAGAATATAGAAGTTAATAATTCGAAATATTTTAACTATATAAAAGCAGATGCAACAAGCCTATATAGGCTAAAAAAAGTCTGTTTAAATGCAAATTTTACTCAAGTTTATATACTATCAGATATTATGGAAGAGTCTTTGCAAATCTATAATAATATTAGGGCATTAAATAAAAAAATTAGAATTATCGCATTAGATTACGACCATATATTTAGAGATATAGAAGATATAAACTTAAGTAGTGTAGATGTAAATGGAATTATCTCTAATAGACTATACGATTTTTTGCCAAATGTGCCTGTAACTGCACAAACCATAGGATTAAACGAAGGCGAAATAATGGAAGTTGTGGTTCCATTTTCTAGCTCTTACGCCTTTAGGCACATTAGCTCTATACCTCAAATTAAATGGAAGATAGCAGCAATTTATAGAGACGATAAGCTACTATTACCAAATAATGCCACTATGTTAAAACCAAGAGATAGACTAGTAATTATAGGAAAACCGAAAGTTTTAAGTAGTGTATATAGCAGAATAAACAGTAAAAACAATATATTTCCAGAACCGTTTGGTAAAAATTTTTATTTATGTGTAGATATAGATAAAGATGGCTCTAAAGTTATAGATTATATTCAAGAGGCGATATTTATTTTAGATAAATTCGAGAATAAAGAGCTAATTATTAGAGTTTTAAACCCAAATAACTTTGAAATTGCAGAAAAAATCAAAAAGTATGAAACCAGATATATAAAAACAATATTTACCTACAATCAAATTAACGAAGGCGATATAGCTACAGATATTGAAAAATACGATATTGGGCTAATTTTAATATCTAACACAAATTTAAAATTTAGTAGCTTCTCTAAAGAGCTATATGCCTATAAAAAATTAATCTATATTTTTGGAGAGAGTAGATTACAACAGATAAAAGAGGCAACTGTAGTTAAAAGTGACGATAGGGAACTAGAAGAGATATCATCTGTAGCATTCTATATTGCAGAGACTTTAAAAGTACCACTATCGCTAAGGGAGTACGACCCCAACGAAGAGTATAATAGCTCTAACGATGTAATAGAGCATTATGAAACTCTCTCAAGAGTGCATAATATTAAATTTAGCGTTATTCAAAAGAGAAAAAACCCTATAAAAGCAATTAAAAAGTTAGAAAATATTTTGCTAATAATCCCTTTTAGTAAAGATATAACTTTTAATGGAATAAAATCTTACTTAAGTAGAGATGTAGATAGTTTACTCTTAAAAATAGATAAACACCCAAAACTTTTAATATCGGTTAATGAGTAGCCTTTTTATTATAAAATTTAAGTAAAATAAAGAAAATAAAAACACTGCTCTTAGCAAACTAAAAAATATTTAATTAAATAGAATTTATCGAATAAAAAAGGACAATAAAAGATGAAGATTGCAATCAATATCGAAGCAAAAGATAATAAAGCTTACAATATACATATAGAGGATTTAAAAGAGATAACTTTTAAAAATAAAGTTGCAATTGTTACAAATCCTACTGTATCTGCATTTCATCTTAAAAAAGTTCTTAATTCGATAAAAGCGCCTCAAGTTGAGGTAATAGAGGTGCCAGATGGAGAGGAGTATAAAAATATTGATACTGTTTTATCTATTTTAGACTCTCTATTTAAAGCAAAATTTGACAGAAAATCTACCCTTATAGCTCTTGGTGGTGGTGTTATTGGCGATATGACAGGTTTTACTGCATCAATGTATCAAAGAGGTATAGATTTTGTTCAGATGCCAACTACGCTTTTATCGCAAGTAGATGCAAGTGTTGGTGGTAAAACTGGAGTAAACAACAAATTTGGAAAAAACTTAATAGGTGCATTTTACCAACCAAAAGCAGTATATATTGACCCTAGGTTTTTAGATACTCTACCTAAAAGAGAGTTTGCAGCTGGTATTGCCGAAGTTATCAAAATGGCTGTTATGTTCGATAAAGACTTCTATGATTTTCTAAAAAATGCCGACTTTAACAAAAAAGAAGATGTAATTAATATTATTGCAAAATCTGTAACACTTAAGGCAAATGTAGTTAACCAAGATGAGAAAGAGAGCGGCATTAGAGCCGTACTAAACTATGGACACACCTTTGGGCATGTGGTAGAGAATTTAACAAACTACACTACATATCTACATGGCGAAGCAGTTGCTATTGGAATGGTTATGGCTAACGAACTTGCTGTAAAGTTAAATCTTTTAAGCAAAGAGGATGCACAAGATATAAAAGAGCTACTTATTAAAAGTGATTTACCTGTAGATTTTAAAATAGATAATATCGAAGATTTTTATGAGCATTTCTACCTAGATAAAAAGAGCTCTAATGGCAGTATTGCATTTATTCTACCAAATAAAGAGATAGGAACAAATATAATAAAAAGAGATATTCCTAAAGAGAAAATTCTAGAAGCACTAAGCTCCTTTAAGGCAAAACGATGATAAGAACTCTTTTTTTACTATTTGCTCTCTCTTTACAACTATTTGCATCAAACGATTTAAACGATAGTAATGCTACTGTAACCAAAACAGAACAAAATAGCAGTAACTATATAGATACAAAAGAGTTAAATACTTTAACCCAAAAGCTAAATGCACTTAACAAAGATGATTATCTAAATAACGAATGGACAAAGACTTACTCTGCATATATTACACATAAAAAACTCTTAGATAGAAGAGATGAGATTAAGAAAAAGATATCTAAATTAAAATTCTATAAAAAATTAACAAGCCTCCAAAATAAAAAATTAAAAAAACTAAATAGCGAATTAAAAGTATTAAACGATAAAATAAATCTTTTAAAAGATTTTGACAAAGACCCATTTAAAAAATTAATTGAACCACCATCATTAAAAGATGCTCCTAAAATTACAAACCCCTTTGCAGTTATTGGTGGGTACTCTTATTTAAAAGATTTAAAGAATAAAAAAATCAACTATATTAATAAATATGATACACTTATTCATACTATAAATAAATTAAAAGAGAGAAGTTTAATACTATCTAAAATCTATATGCTTACAAATAGTCAATTAGATAAACAGCACCTAAAAAGCGTAAATAAAGAGTTAAAAGAGTTATATACTATTAAAGATATCTTTACTACAACAAAAGAGCTATTTCTTAAAAAATCTGATGAAATAAAGCTATCTATCAAAAAAGATATTAAACGAGAGTTGCAAAAAGCCCTAAAGACCCTAATTATTGCTTTAGTTTTCTTATTTATATTCTTAGGACTAAAGTATTTAATAAATAAATATCTTTCAGATAAAGAGAGTTTTTATACTGTAAATAAAGTTATTAATATTCTATTTATAACAATTCTTGTATTAACACTACTATTCTCTTATTTAGAGAATGTTAGCTACTTAATTACAATTTTAGGTTTTGCTTCTGCTGGTATTGCAATTGCCATGAAAGATTGGTTTATGTCTTTAATGGGTTGGTTTGTAATTGTTATAGGTGGGGCAATACATGTAGGTGACCGTATAAAAGTAGTTCGTGGCAATACACAATATGTTGGTGATGTTATAGATATCTCTATGCTTAGAATTACTATTCACGAAGATATTACACTAACAACATATACCGTAAATAGAAGAGCAGGGAGGATAGTATTTATACCAAATAACTATATTTTTACAGACCTTATATCCAACTACTCTCACTCTGGTTTAAAAACTGTTTGGGATGGTATTGACTTTTATATAACTTTTGATTCTAATGTAAACAAAGCTACAACTATAGCAAAAAATATTGCAAAACAGTACTCTAAAGGTTATACAGATATTACAAGAAAACAGCTTAATAGACTTAGAAGCAAATATCAATTAAGAAATACAAATGTAGAGCCAAGAGTATTTAGCTTTATAGAGAGTCACGGAATGCGTATAAGTACATGGTACTTAACAAACTCATATGCAACGCTAACGCTAAGAAGTACGATATCTAATAAAATTATCGAAGAGCTTGCAAAAGAGCCAGATATAGAGATTGCTTTCCCTACGCAATCGCTATATCACGACAAAGGTATTCCTAAACCAGAATTAATTCAAGAGAGCATAGATGTCTAAAAAAGTATATTTTAAAACTTTTGGGTGCAGAACAAACCAATTTGATACCCAAGTTATGATAAATAAATTAGAAAATTTTGAGCAAACTAATAACGAAGAAGAGGCAGATATTGTAGTAGTAAATTCGTGCACTGTAACAAATGGTGCAGATAGCTCTGTAAGAGGCTATATTAATAGCATAGGGCGTAAAAACCAAAATGCTAAAGTAGTATTAGCTGGGTGTGGTTCGCACTCTAAAGGCGAAGAGCTTTTTAATAAGGGGCAAGTTTTTGGTGTAATTGGGCACTCTGAAAAAGAGAGCATAGATAAAATTTTACAAAGAGAAGATAGATTTTACCAAATTGGCGATTTAGAGCATATAGATTCTACTGTTGTATCTGAATTTGTGGGTAAGAGTAGGGCGTTTATTAAAATTCAAGAGGGTTGTGATTTTAGATGTAGCTACTGTATAATACCATATGTTCGAGGAAACGCCCGAAGCCTTCCAAAAGAGCAAATTTTAGAGCAAATTAAAAAACTTGCTAGTAATGGGTTTGGAGAGTTTATCTTAACAGGCACAAATGTAGGAAGCTATGGAAAAGATATAAATTTCTCTATCGCAAAACTTATAAAAGAGATCTCTAAAATAAGAGGGGTACGCCGTATTCGTATAGGAAGTCTAGAGCCAATACAGATAGATGATGAACTCTTAGAGTTAATTAAAGAGCCATTTATGGCAAAACAGTTACATATTGCTTTGCAACATACTGCAGATAAGATGCTAATGTATATGAATAGAAGAAATAACTACAAAGATGATTTAAAGCTATTTAATAAAATAGCAGATATGGGCTGTGCAATAGGAACAGATTTTATAGTTGGTCATCCAGGTGAGAGCGAAGAGCTTTGGCAAGAGGCAATTGCTAGAGTAAAAGAGTTACCACTAACACATATACACGCTTTTACATACTCAAAAAGGGACAATACGCCATCTGCATTAATAAAAGAGCAAATTAATGGTAAAATAGCAAAAGCAAGACATAAAGAGCTAACATCTCTAATTAAAGAGAAAAATTTAAACTTTAGAGAAAAACATTGCACTAACTTAAATGTTTTAGTAGAGAGCAAAACTGATAATGGTTACAGAGGATACGACCAATACTATAACCAAATAGTAATTGACTCTAACGAAGATATTACCCACAATTGGGTAACAATAGAAAAAGCCGTAGTAAAAGAGGGTGGTAACTATGCTAAATATGAAAAAACAACTTAAACCTATTATAGCTACTATTATTGTAACAATACTAGCAATAAGCGTATATATTTTTCTTAAAATAACTACATCTACACAAATAGTAAGTGGAGATGCCTTTAATAAAATTATTAATAAATATACCCCACAAGAGCTATACATAAAAGATAACTATATAGTTGCCCTTACAGAAAATGGCGAATATAAAGTAGCTAAAGATGCAATCAATAAAAACAGATTACTTGCAAAATATCCTATTAAAATTTATAGCAAAAGCTCTACTGCTCTTATCTCTGTAGCTATATTAATACTGCTTTCTATTTTAGCGGTTTTAATTGTAATACTTAAAAAAAATACCGCAAATAAAAGTTTAAATTTTTTGCCACAAAGTAGTAGTAGCGACAGCGATAACCTTACTTCTGATATTAAACCACAATTTAACCCACAATTTAGATTTAAAAATATTGCAGGAATTAGCGATGTAAAAGATGACTTAGAAGATATTATTAACTTCTTAAAAGACCCAACTAAGTATCAAAAAAAAGATATAAGAATGCCTAAAGGCTTGTTGTTAGTTGGACCTCCAGGTGTTGGTAAGACACTTATAGCAAAAGCAATCTCTGCCGAAGCTGGTGTTCCATTTTTTTATAATAGTGGTGCAAATTTTGTTCATATCTATGCAGGAGCAGGGGCAAAAAGGGTAAAAGAGCTATTTAAAAAAGCAAAAGAGTTAGAGCCAAGTATAATTTTTATAGATGAGATAGATGCAGTAGGAAAGAGTAGAGATACATTAGATAGCAACGAAAGAGAAGCAACACTAAACCAGCTACTTGTAGAGATGGATGGGTTTAACCCAAACGAAGGGGTAGTAGTAATTGGTGCTACAAATAGATTAGAGATACTAGATAGTGCACTTCTTCGCTCTGGCAGATTTGATAGAAGAGTGTTTATAGGCTTACCAAATATCGACGAAAGAGAGCAGATAATAAAGCTATACCTAGAGGAGAAAAAACACAATTTAGATGTTAAAGAGGTTGCAAAAATTACAGCAGGTTTTAGCCCAGCATCTATCGAAACTTTAATTAACGAAGCAGCTTTAAAATCTTTTAAAAGCAACAAAGAAAGTATAGATATAGAAGATATCTACGCAGTTAAAGACCAAGTAATGTATGGTAAAAAAAGAGTAAAAATATTAACTCAAAAAGAGCGAGAAATTCAAGCAGACTATGTAGCTGCAAAATCGGTTATTGCTACTTGGTTAGGTTTTGATTTTGAAAAAGCTAATCTTTTAATACCAATTAATATTAACGAAGATATCAATATAGTTAGCAAGTCTTACTTAATAAATAAAGCAAAAGTTTACTTAAGTGGCACGCTATATTTAGAGCAAAAATATAACGACTCATTTAATATATCTAACAAAGATAGAGCTCAATTTAATAAAATTCTTAACGAAATTTCTAGTAACTATACCTTTAATAGTAACTTTGATATTGGCAAACTAGAAAACGAGTTAAAAGAGACACTAAATAGATTAGAAGCTGCAATAAAAGAGTCTGCAAATATATTAAAAGAGAAAGAGATAATTAGCAAACAAGATATAAAAAAGTATATTGACCAAATATTTTAAAAGGAATTAAATTGACAAATATAGTTATTACAGGATGCAGTACAGGAATAGGGCTAGAGACAGCCAAGTACTTAAAAGGCAGAATGATAAAAGTCTATCCAACAGCAAGAAAGATAGAAGATGTTCAACTACTAAAAAGCCAAGGCTTTGAGCATGCAATGTATTTAGATGTTACAGATAGCAAGAGTATTCAAGATGTAATAGATAAGGTGTTACAAATAGATGGTAAAATTGATGTATGGTTTAATAATGCTGGCTATGGGCAATTAGGTGCAGTAGAAGATTTAACCACAACTTCTCTTCGAGAGCAATTTGAGACAAATGTAATAGGTTTGCACGAAGCAACAAGATTAATTTTAAAGGTTATGAAAAAACAAGGTTATGGTAAAATTATTCAACACAGCTCTATTTTAGGCTTAGTATCTTTGCCTTACAGAGGGGCATATAATGCAAGCAAATATGCAGTAGAAGGGCTTACAGATACATTAAGACTAGAGCTAAAAAATAGCGAAATATATCCAGTTTTATTAAACACAGGACCAATAAAAAGTAACTTTAGAAAAAATGCCCTAAAAACACTAAACAAGCTAGATTTAGAAAACTCTGATAATAAAGAGTATTATCAAAAAGCACAAAAAGGTAATATTAAAAAAGTTCCTTTCTCGCTAGAAGCCGAAGCAGTAGCTTCTGTTGTACATAAAATTATTTTAGCACCAAAGCCACAACCAAGATACTACATAACTAAAGCAAGCTATCTGTTAGGGTATGCTAAAAAAGTATTAAGTACATCGATTTTAGATAAAATTCTTTTAAAGATTTAACAGTTTCGACGCAACTAAATTTGCGTCCACTAAATATAAAAACTAACCCTTAATTACAGAATATACCGGCACATCTAATTTTTTAGCGCCCTCTAAAAAACTAAGTTCCATTACAAAACAAGCTTCTACACACTCTGCACCTGTCATATCTATCAATTTTGCCGCAGCAGCTGCTGTGCCACCTGTTGCTAAAAGGTCATCTATTAATAAAACTTTAGCTCTACTTTTATCGCTCTTTTCAAAGGCATCTATATGCACTTCTATCTCATCAAAGCCATACTCAAGAGAGTACTTTTGCGAAACTGTAGTATAAGGTAATTTACCCTTTTTTCTAATTGGCACAAAACCAATACCTAAGTGCGACGCCAAAGCAGCACCAAAAATAAACCCCCTAGCATCTATACCTGCAACATAATCTAAATTATAGCTTTTATATCTATCTACCAAATGATTAATTAAAGTAGAGTAGGCTTTTGCATTATTTAAAAGTGTAGTAATATCTTTAAAACTAATACCAGGTTTTGGAAAGTCTGGAATAACCCTTATAGACTCTTCTATAATTTTTAAATCTTCTGCTTTCATATATACTCCTTTTAAGTGGTGTTCTAAAATTCGAATCCACCACCACTACCTTTGTTCATACTCTCATAAACCGCTTTTACATACTCTTGCCTAACTTGGCAATCAAATAGTTTTTCGCAATCAAAACAGCTCTTTAAGCCAAGCTTCTCTTGGCACTCTTTTAGCTCTTTTGTTTTAATATCGAGCTTTAATTCCCACTCATCTTTTTCTATACTACTCACTATAAGCCTCTTTTACTCTTGAAATCTCATCTTTAGAGCCAAAAAAACATGGTGTTGTATCGTGTGGATGCGATGGTTTAAACTCCAACAAAGAGTTACCCTTATCATCTATTGCCTCGCCACCAGCTTCTATAAATGCCAAAGCAAATGGAATAACCTCAAATAGAGCTCTAAGTTTTCCTTTTGGCTTATCGGTAGTGCCTGGATAACTAAACAAACCACCTCCCTTTAGCAAAACTTGATGCAAATCTGGCACCATACCACCACTATATCTTAATCTATACCCATCAGCAAAAAGCGATTCTACCAAAGCTTTATGGTGTGGGTACCAATTTTTTTGTGTTCCACCTGGTGCATTTAGTTTGCCACTACTATCTAAAGTTACCTCTTTTTGCAATTCAAACTTGCCATTAACCATTCGATAATGCTCTGGTTTAGAGCCTTTTATTGTCTTAACCATCTCTACTCTTGGACCATAGACAATATAAACAGATGCTATTAGACTCTGTCCATCTAAACCACCCTCGTAAATACCAAAAATTGAGCCAACAGATAGATTATAATCTACAATACTAGAACCATCTAAAGGGTCGTAGCAAACGGTATATTTGCCACTACTATTAAGCTCTAAAATATCCTCTTTCTCTTCACTTATAATGGCTTTTATTTGTGGTAAATCTTTTAAGAGCGCTTCTATTATCTCATCGCTTTGAATATCTAACTTTAATTGCACATCTCCTGTAGAGTTACTACTTGTACTATAACCACTCTCTCCATTTTTAATTAAATTATCTATCTCTACTGCTATCTCTTCTATTTTGTCAAAAATTTTATTCACTATCGCTCCTTAATTTTGTTGCATTTTTCCATACATACTCTATAATTTCATCTAAATTATTTAAATCTAAAACATCTACATCTAAAGACTCTAACTGCTCTTTTGGTACACTGCAATCTACCGCAACAGCTTGTAAAAATGGTATGTAGCTGCTCTCTATTGTGCCTCTAAAAATACCAATTCTTGGTAAATTCCAAGTTTTAAGCCCCTCTACCAAAAGTAAATCATAAGGCGACAAAGCCTTGCTTAAGGCATCTAAATTAGAGCTAGAGTGTTTAAAAATAGATGTTCTTGTATCAGAGACAACAGCAACATTAGCACCACTTTTAAAAAAACGGTCGCTATCTTTGCCCTCTACATCAAACTTTGCCTTATCTGAGGGGTCATGTTTAATAATTGCAACACTATATTTAGAGCTTAATTTATTAGAAATCTTCTCTATAAGTGTTGTTTTACCACTGCCAGATGGACCAGTAAAAGCTATTGCAAGTTGTCTCAATATTACTCCAATTAAATTTTAAAATAGAATTAGGTGTTAAAAATTTAAATTATTATACTATAATTGCTATAATGAAACTAACAATAAGTCGGAGATAATTATGAAAATTTCTAATTTTACACTACTTTTACCAATTGTAGCACTACTTATGGGTTGTAACTCTAAAAACAACTCTATCGAAGTGCTTCATCAAAATGCACAAAGCTATAATCAGCTAGAAAATAGCTCTGTTTATCACTCTAAAAGTGCAATTGTAAGCCTAGAGATGGCAGAAAATCAAGTTAAAATAGATTTAATCACAAAAGATAGAAATAACGATTTATCAATTGTAGAGTGCAAAGATAAAAAGAGTATCTACCCTCTAACACAAACTGCATCAGACCAATTTGGTGACCACTATATTTTAGATATTCCTAATAATAAAAAGAGTATTAAATTAACTTGCAAATTAAGCAATAACGAAAGCTTTACAAAAACTCTAACAAAATATAATTAAAAAAGATTTTTAAAAGAATAAAAGAAGTGGTGGGTCCTCGGGGACTCGAACCCCGGACCGCTCGGTTATGAGCCGAGAGCTCTAACCAGCTGAGCTAAAGACCCTTACTCTTCACCTTCATCTAAATGAGGATGTATCATTTCGATTTTGGTGTCGGAATTATAAGGCTTGTAAGCTTTAAAAGAGATTAAATTCTCTAAAACTCCAAATAAAAATGCAAAAATAATAAAAGAGGTTCCACCGTGGCTAAACATAGGCAACGGAGCACCAACAACAGGTGCTAATCCAATAACCATATATATATTTACACCCATATAAACAAAAAATAGCAAAGCTAAACCACTAGCTATAACAACTATTTGATAATCATTACTATATATTTTAGATATAATTAGTAGATGTATTATAAGCATAATATATAAGGCTACAACAATAACCATACCCTTAAAGCCAAATCTTTCGCCTAAATATGCAAAAATAAAATCAGTTGTAGATACAGGCAAAAATTTAAGCTGTGTTTGTGTTGCTTCGTCTTTACTTTTGCCCTCTATGCCACCAGAACCAATAGCAATTAGTGCTTGCTGAACCTGATAACTTGGTTTACCCAAAAAATCCTCGATACGCTTTTTTTGGTAAGGTTTAAGTGCATATTTATACCCCAAAGGTGCAACTACAGCCAATACAATAGCTATAACGGTTAATATTTTCCAATCTATACCAACAATAAATAAAACTCCAAAAGATGCCAATAGTAAAAGTAGGGTAGTACCTAAATCTGGCTCTTTAAGTATTAAAAACGAAGGTACTAAAATAATTAAAGATAAGAAAATAAAGTTTAATAAACCATAGCCTTTATCTCTATCTGGAGGTCTTTTTGAAATTAAAAAAGCTAAAAATAGTAAAATACCAAGCTTCATAAACTCCGAAGGCTGCACACTTATACCACCTGGTAAAACAAGCCACCTTTTTGCACCCAAAATAGTTTTACCAGCAAACTCCACACCCAAAAGTAGTAAAACATTCATTATATATGCAAAAGGTGCAAAGAGCCAAAGCAGATATTTCCAAGGCATATAAGCAGCAATTAAAAAAACAATAGCAGAAGCCCCATAATAAGCCATCTGTTTATGAAATAATCCTATATTCATCTCTTTTACAAGAACAGACGAAACAAGCAAAATAGGAATTAACTGCACTATTAACATATAGTTAAAGTTTTTAGTTATCTGCTTAAAATAGTTTATAATTAATTCGCCATTCATATATAAAATATACACCTTTATAAAAATTATAGTAAGATTATATCAAAAGAATCTATTTAAAAAGAGAAATTATGAGAAATTGGCAAATTTATAATATATTTAACTCAAAAATTATTACATCTGGCTCTACAACTAAAAGCAGTAACTTTTTTAACAGCTTCTCTTTAGCCCTACATTCAGGCGACAACAAAGAAGAGATTAAAAAGAATAGAGAAGAGTTTAAAAAACATTTTAAAAATTTTAAATTTGTAAGCCAACACCAAGTACATAGCGACGCAATTATAGATATAGACAATATAGATATTTTAAATGGCTGGATAGAGCTAACAACAAAAGCAGATGGCTTTATTACTAGCAAAAAAGGTATTATGCTAAATATACTAACAGCCGATTGCCTAGCAATAATTGCAGCTGATGAAGAAAATAGTATAATAGGCGCAGCACACTCTGGCTGGCGAGGCACACAACAAGAGATTAGCAAAAAACTTATAGAAAAAATGCTACAAAAAGGTGCAAAAATCGAAAATATAAAATGTGCAATATCCCCAGGAATTTGTGGAAAATGCTACGAAGTAGGGCAAGAAGTTATAGAACAATTTAAAAACTACCCCCAAGCAATCAAAGCTAAAGCAAATGGAAAATATCTATTTGATAACACAAAAGTAAACATAGCCCAACTACAAGAACTAGGCATTAACCCCAAAAATATAGAAACCACAAACTACTGCACCTACTGCAACAACAACCAATACTTCAGCTACCGAAAAGGCGACATTAAAGGCAGATTTGTTACATTTATAGGAATGGTAGAGTAGATATATAATTAAAGTTGTATCAAATTATCTATAATTTTTAATGCATATAAACATAAGTATATTGTTTTAGCTTAGTCTATTTTTAAAGTCTAAATAGCCAAACTCTTTGAGTATTTCTA
>CAYMUV010000010.1:10534-12974 GCA_964393855.1 uncultured Nitratifractor sp. | reverse complement strand
TGCTCAAAACGATAAATTTAAAGAGTTAATGAACGAAGTTGTAGAGCATGCATTTGCAAACTCTTTAGAAGATGCAGAAGCAATTAATAACTCTACTATTAATAATCAACCATTTAGTGAGTTTTTAGCTAGCCATATTGCAGTTATTGGTGAAAACTTAGTAGTTAGAAGAGCGGCATTAATTAATGGTGATGATAAAACTGCTGTTAACGCTTATGTACACTCTAATGGTCAAAATGGTGTAATTATTTCTGCTGAGTGTGAAGATGCAGATACAGTTGCTAAAGTTACTCCAATTTTAAGAGAGATTGCAATGCATGCAGCTGCTATGGCACCAAAATCTTTAACTTATAAAGATTTAGACCCTACTTATGTAGAAGAGGAAACAAAAGGTAGAATCGAAGCTATTAAAAAAGAGAATGAAGAGTTATCTAGACTTGGTAAACCTTTAAAAAATATTCCTCAATATGTTTCTCGTGCACAACTTACAGATGAAGTAATTGCACAAGCTAAAGCAGCTATCGAAGAAGAGCTTAAAGCAGAGGGTAAACCAGAAAAAATTTGGGATAGAATTTTACCAGGTAAATTAGATAGATTTATCTCTGACAATACTACACTAGATCAAGAGCAATGTCTGTTAGATCAAAAATTTGTTATGGATGATAGCAAAACTGTTGGTCAATATTTCGATGAAAAATCTGGTGGTAAAGCTAAAATAACTGCATTTACAAGATTAGAAGTAGGTGAAGGTATTGAAGTAGAAGAGGAAGATTTTGCAGCGGAGGTTGCTAAGCAAATGGCGTAAGCCATTCTCTTCTCGTACATGTTATGGATGAAAACACCCTATATTCTTTATTAGAATCTGACAATATATTCTTAAGTGGCGGTGCCGGAGTAGGCAAAAGCTATTTAACTTCTAAAATTATAGACCTCTATAAATTTAATAATAAAAAAGTAATTCCTTTAGGTAGTACAGGTATTAGTGCTGTTAATATTGGTGGCTTTACACTACATAGTTTTTTTATTTTTGGAATAGCTTCGGATATTATAAAACTAAAAGAACAGGATAGTAAAAATAGAAAGCGACTTAGTGATTTAAAAAAGGTTTTACAAGAGATAGATTTAATTATTATAGACGAAATTAGTATGGTATCTGCTAAGTTGATGGATATGATATATTATAGACTAGATAAATTAGGTTATAATGGCAAGCTGATGTGTGTTGGTGATTTTTATCAGTTGCCTCCTATTGTTAAGCAAAATAGTGATGCTAATACTCTTTTTGAATCAGAGGTATATGCTTTTGAAAGTAGTGCATGGCATAGGTTTAATTTTAAAAATATTATATTATCAGATGTAAAAAGAACAAGCGATAGAGATTTTATAGAGATTTTATCTAAAATTAGAGAAGGTGTTTGCTCTAGAGAGGTAAAAGAGTATTTAGAGAGCTTAAGATATACTAAGTTTATAGACGAAATCGAGCCAACATACCTTTTTGGTAGAAATTTAGAAGTTGAACAGATGAATAGAGAGAAGTTATCTAAATTAGATGCAGACGAAGCACTATTTTTTTGGAATATAGAGAAGATTAAAAGTGTTAATGATAAACGAATAGAGAGTTGGTGTAAATCTTTACCTGTAATTGAATCTTTGCATCTTAAAGTAGGTGCACCTATTATTTTTACAGTTAATCAATGGGGTAAGTTTGTTAATGGGCAAAAGGGAGTTGTAGTTGGTTTCGAAGAAGATGCAGTAATAGTAAGAAGTAATGGAAGAGATATTAGAGTATATATGCACGACTTTGAACTTTTAGAGTTAGATAATGATACTTTAGAACCAGTTAGTGCTGTTGTGTTGTCTCAGTTTCCAATTAAGTTAGCATATGCAATTACTATACATAAATCACAAGGAATGAGTATTAGCTCTTTGGTTTGTAATTTAGATCATCTTTTTGCTCCTAGTCAGTTATATGTAGCTATATCTAGGGCTGTTGAGCCTAAATTATTAAAAATTGATTATAGTGGAAATAATTTTAGTAGCTATTTAGATAGAGTTATAATAAAAAATAATACTGTAGACAAATTTTATATGGGAATAAAAAGTGAAAATTAGAGTTTGTACAATAGATAAAAAGGGCAAAAATAAGTTATATGAGCCATTAATTGAGCACTATATAAAAATTGCGAAGCCTTTTGCAAAGTTAGAAATAGTAGATATTTTTAGCAATTCTATAGCAAAAGCACAAGATAGCTCTCCAAAATTGGCTCAAATAGAGTATACTAAAGCATTTGAGCCCTATTTAAATGGTTATAATGTAGTTTTAGACCCAAGTGCAAAAGAGCTTGATAGTTTTGAATTTGCAAAAATACTCCAAAAAAATGCAAATATAAATTTTTTTATTGGAGGGGCTTACGGTTTTGAAAAAAATTTTGTTAAATGT
>CAYMUV010000010.1:0-10434 GCA_964393855.1 uncultured Nitratifractor sp. | reverse complement strand
GGGCTTACGGTTTTGAAAAAAATTTTGTTAAATGTGCCAATTTATCAGTTTCTTTCGGTAAAATTACGGTATCACATAAATTGGTAAAAGTGTTATTAATGGAGCAGATTTATCGAGGCTTGACTATAATTAATAACCATCCTTACCACAAATAAAGGTTTAATATGGCTAGAACAGATGATATTGAAAAGTTAAAACAAGAGCTGTTAGATTTGGCTAAAAATTTAAAGAGTAATATTTTAAAAGCTGAAAATGAGATAGAATTAATGAGACATCAAAGTCCAACAGATGAGGGTGATTATGCAGTTTTAATAAACGATACTGCTATAGATGATACTTTAATTGCAAAACAGCATAAAAAATTAGAGGAAATTGAGCTAGCTTTAGATAAAATGTCAAAAGAAGAATATGGAATTTGCGAAATGTGCGAAGAGCCTATAGATATAGAGAGGCTAAAAGTTAAGCCATTTGCAAAATTTTGTATATCTTGCAGAGAAATTAGTGAGCAGGAGCTTACTGAAAGATAAATTAATCTAAAGGGAGATTTTATGAGAGTTGGCTTATACACAGTATTATCGTTATTATTTATTATTGCAGTTGCGGTAGGTACATACTTAATTAATCCAGGTACATTTGGTTTTGAAGTTTTTGGTATTAATTTACCAAAGCTTCCAATTGCTGCTTGGGTAGCAATGCCAGTTGCAGTTTTAGTTATTTTTTCTATTTTACATATGATGTATTATAGTACTAAAAACTTTTTTAGTGTTCGTAAATTAAAAGGCGATGCAAAAAAACTTGAAGATGGTATATATTGGTCTTTAATAGGTGAGCCAACATCAGTAAATTATACTAATAGCGATATGACAAAAGCTGCATCTATTCTTGCTGCATCTAATTTAGTGCCTAATGAAGGCGATCTATCTAATGTTTCAGATAAAATTAAAGAAGCTGCTAAGATTATTTCTAAAATAAATAGTGGTGAGTATGTAGATTTGAAAAAAGAGAAATTTGCTAAACATTTAAGTGATAATAACCCTATAAAAGAGAAGAATGACATTAACCACTTAAATAGTGATTCTGCTTTTGCACTTAAAGTTATTGATTTTAAAGACAAATATTCACAAAATATTGTAGATAAGGCTTTAGATAAAGTAGTAGAGAGTGAAGATGCATATACACTTAAAAAGTATGCAAAAGATATTGGCAAAGATAGATTCTTTAAGTTACTAAGTAGAGCTATCAGTGGAGAAGATATTGGTCTTAATCAAAATCTTTTAAAAGACTTTATATCTAATTATGAGTTAAATTGTAAAGATTATTACCATATTGCAAAATTTGCATTAAAGAGTTATGAGCCAGACAATAACTTAAAACTATTTAAAGAGTTAAGTAACAGTAACGATAAAGCAACTGCTGCATATATCTATTTACTATTTAAATATGAGATGCTAGATAAAGTAAAAGATATCTTAGATGAGAGTGCTAACGATGAGTTAAAAGCACTTAAAGGTTTTTACTCTCTTAAAAAAGGTAAGTACAACTATAAAATAGATGACATTATAGGTGAAGATTCTATCTGTAAATGAGTTTAGACTTTAGTAAACCCTTATACTTCTTAGCCCCTCTTGCTGGGCTTACCGATTTACCCTTTCGTAGTGTTGTTAAAAAGTTTGGTGTAGATGTTACAGTAAGTGAAATGATAAGCTCTAATGCTTTAGCTTATGGTAGCAAAAAAACCGAAAAAATGTTAGAAAAATCCCCATTAGAAACCCCATACTCTATACAAATTGCAGGTAGTAATGAGGATATTATAAAAAGAGCTATCAATGTAATAAACCAACAAGATGGCGTTGATTGCATAGACTTAAATTGTGGTTGCCCCGTGCCAAAAGTTGTGAATAATCTACAAGGCAGTGCTTTGCTAACAGATTTAAAAAAGATGGCTAAGGCAATAGAGACAATTAAAAAACACTCTAACAAGCAATACACTTCTGTAAAAATTCGTTTAGGCTTTGCAGAAAAAAATCACTTAGAAATAGCTAAAATTTGTCAAGAGAGTGGGGCAGATTTTATAGCAGTTCATGGCAGAACAAGAAGTGGCAGATTTAAAGCCCCAGTAGATTACGATGCAATAGCCGAAATTAAAGCTAAGCTAAAAATACCAGTAATAGCCAATGGCGATATAGATAGCAAAGAGAAAGCCAATTGGGTGCTAGAGCACACTAAATGCGACGGCATAATGATAGGCAGAGGAGCCGTTGGAAGACCTTGGATATTTAAAGAGATAAAAGAGAATATAGAAGTCAGTAAAGAGTTAATAGCCGATGTAGTTATAGAGCATTTTGAGCAAATGCTAAGCTTTTATGGAGATTATGGAGTAGTACTATTTAGAAAACACCTACACACATACTCTAAATATGGCTACTTAGGTGCAAGCGAATTTAGAAATAGAATAAACACAATTACAGATGTTAACGAAGCAAGAGAGGTAATAGAGAGTTTTTTTAGAGCCTAAATGTAGATATACTCACAAAAATTAAAGCTTTTGTGTGAGAAAAAAAGAAGATTATTATAAGTTTAGGTTCATCATCTGGCACTATTCTTTATTCTTTGAAGTTTAAATATAGTGAATAATGGGAGCTTGGTGTTTATAATAATATTTAAGGATATGATATGAAAATGGCATTAACAATGTTGTTATTAAGTATTTTTATCGTATCTTTTAATACTACACAAAAAAATCAAATTATATCTTTACCATTAGGATTAGAGTTTAATGAATCTATTATTGATGTAGAAAAAAAGATTAAAAAATTAAATCTATCTTATAGCTTCAAAAATATTAAAGATATACATTTTGTACAAGATATAATTACAATAAGAGATATTCAATATAAAAAATACAAAGGTAGTCTTATTATATTGTTTTTTAATAAAAAGTTATATCAAGTTAAATTCTATACAAGTAAATATAATCTATTAAAAGAAAAAATAAAAAACAGATATATGTATAATGGTAAATTAGAAGTAGTTAAAAAGAACAATAATAAAGTAATAGAATATTATAAGAAAGGTAATGAAATATTAGGTATATTTTTTACGGATAAAAAAGTAGAAAAAAAGATTTTTTCAGATTATTAATTTATACTTGTACCAAAGCTAACTTTATAAAAAAATGGGCATCTGATAACGAATCTAACACTGCTAAAAAAACTATATTAAACACTAACTCAAAAAATGTTAAAATAAATTTAATAAATAAAGAGACAAGGTTTTGGTAAGTTGAACTTTCCTAATTTTTAGATTTGGGAGATATTTTCTTGAAAAAAATAAAGATTTTTGTTAATAAAATTTATTTTATTATATTTTATATGTTAGGAATAATTAAATACTATAACGACAATTATTATGATGCTTATAACTACTTTAAGAAAGCTGTTAAATATTATCAAAAAGATTTTGAAGCATATTTCCTTATGGGGGAATGTGCTTTTTTTCTAAAGGATTTTGAAATGGCTTTTGAATATTTTATAATCTCAAAACAGCTGTTAACTAAAAGTAGTTTTAATAATGATGAGAAAATATACATAAAAAAAATAATTTTAAAAGAACTTATACAACTTTCATTAATATTAGACAAAATGGAACTTTATGAAAAATATAAAAATATTTTTAACTCTATTACTTTCAACAAAAATAATATAAGCGAAATTATAATAGATAAATGGAAATTTTATTAATATACTTAAAAAATGGAGTAGGTGATAAAGCTAACCCTATTAAAAATAAATAAGCTTTTCGCTTTAAGCATTTAGCTTTTAGCTATAAAATTAAGCTTTACTCAATAATATGAGATTATAAAAATTTATATTTACTAGCTTGAAAAGTGTCAAATAATCTACATTTAGGTTGACAATTTTAGTTTACAGTGAAAAATCTCTCTTTTTACATATTTTTTAATATATAATTAATTAATTTTGTGTTACTCTATGTTTATAATTGACTTGGAGTTTTATGGTGGAGAGTGGAAAGTTTTTATCTGATAGTAACGGTAGATTGGATAAACTGCTCTCTTTAAAGTTGGGCGTTAGCAGAAATCAGGTAGAGAGGCTTATTAAGTCTGGCTTGGTTAGGGTAGATGGTAAAGTTACTACTAAGCCATCTTTTAAACTTATTAGCGGAATGAGTGTTGAATATACTTTTGTAGAAGCTGCTAAAGAGGATTATAGCGATATCGATATCGATATTGAAAAGCTTTACGAAGATGATGACATTTTAGTAGTAAATAAGCCATCTGGGCTTGTTGTACATCCTGCACCTTCGGTTAAAGAGCCTACTTTGGTAGATTGGCTTAGAAAGCAAAATATTAGGCTTTCTACAATAAGTGGGCAAGAGCGAAATGGCATTGTTCATCGTTTAGACAAAGATACAAGTGGAGCAATTTTAATTGCAAAAAGCAATTTTGCTCACGAAAAGATGAGCGAACAGTTACAAGATAGAAGTATGGGTAGATACTATTTGGCAATTACTAACTATCCACTCAAAGATAATGTAATTGTAGATAAGCCAATTGCTAGAAACCCAAACAATAGGCTTAAAATGGCTATTGTAGCTGGAGGAAAAGAGGCAAAGACAGCTTTTGCTAAAGTAGCTAAAAGCAAGCAAGATAGTGAGCTAGTAGCTGCTAAATTGTTTAGTGGTAGAACACACCAAATAAGAGTACATTTAAGTGCGCTTAATAGATATATTTTGGGTGATGGTGTTTATGCTCCACAAAAAGTTAAAGCAAAACACAGAATATATCTGCACGCCTATTTGATGTATTTTATACACCCAAGAAGTGGTAAAAGAGTAGAAGTGCTTGCACCATTATTTAGCGATATGAAAAGTTATATAAAAGAAAAATTTGATAAAGGGGAAGATTATGAGAGAATTGAAAATAGTTATATCAAAGAACTTTTTGAAGATTTCGACTCTTTTAGCACTATTAGCTAGCCCATCTACTGCTTTTTTAGTAGATACTGCTTTGCCTGCAGTAAGTGGCATTAAGAGTATGGTAGATAGAGATAGTGTTGGTTTTGAGTGGAAGAGCTTGGCTGCAACTAATGTTAAGGGTGTAAATATATACAGAGCTTTAGCAAAAAAAGGCAATCAACAAACTTTTGAGAAGATAGATTCTGTATCTAATAGATTTGCAACTCACTATGTGGATACAACTATTAAACCTGGTAGGGTATATTTTTATACATTTACAACTTTTGCAGGTTTAAGTGAATCTGCACATAGTAGAATTATTAGGGTACAAAGCAAAAGAGCATATAAACCTGTAAAGTTTGTTGAGGCTAAATTAGTAGATAGAGGTATAGTAAAGCTATTATGGGTTCCACACCCTGCACAAACTATTGTAGAGTATGTAATTCAGAGAAATTGTAATGGCAGCTGGCACTATTTAAAGAGTGTTAAAGGCAGATTGTATCCTGAATATGTAGATACAACAGCACCAAGAGGAAGAGAGTGTAGTTATAGAGTATTTGCTAGAGATGCTTTGGGTATTAACTCGAGTTTAGGTAAAGAGCTTAGTGTAAAGGTTAAGTAGATGCCACATATTAAGGTTGTCCCTTTTGACACATCTAAAATTGTAAGTGATGATTTGGTAGAATTTCGTGCTGTAAGCGATTATAGCAATGAAACTTTGCTAGTTAAAAAGGATAATAGAAAGATTTTTGTAGATATTATTAAAAAACCTAACGAGTATTTAATAAAGCCAAATAAGATTACAAAGGGTTCTGATATCGTTTTTTTAAAAGATGTTTTGGCTCTGATAGCTACTAAATACAATTTAGATGTAACTCACTCTAATATTAATGCTAAGCCAAATAAGCCAAAAAGTGCTAGTGAGTATTTTAAGGGTATTGAGGAGTTTTATAGATTTAAAACAGATTTTAAAAATATAAAATTAGAAGTTGGTTTTGGTAGTGCAAGACACCTTTTGTATAGAGCAAAAGAGGAGCCAAATACACTATTTATAGGTATCGAGATACATACCCCATCTATTAACCAATTACTAAAGCAGATAAACTTGCAAAAGTTAGAAAATATTTGGGTAGTAAATTATGATGCCAGATTGTTATTAGAGATGCTTCCTTCGAATATTTTGGATACAATATATGTACATTTTCCTGTTCCATGGGATAAAAAACCACATCGTAGGGTAATTAGTAACTTTTTTGTAAATGAGGCATTAAGAGCATTAAAAAAAGGTGGGATTTTAGAGCTAAGAACAGATAGCCAAAAATATTATGAGTATTCGCTAGAGGTCTTTTCTAAACCAAAAGTAGCAGAATTTAGCGTAAGAAAAAATATAGACATAGAGGTAATTAGCAAGTACGAACAAAGATGGAGAGAGATGGGAAAAGATATCTATACATTAAGTTTAAAATCACTAGAGGAGTCAGAAAAAAGAGAGCTTGATATTAATTTTAACTTTGAAGATGTAAATATTAAAAAGTTAGAAAATAGAGGTAAAATTTTAGAAGATGACTTTTTTGTAAGTTTTGGCAAAGAGTTTAAAATGGATAGAGGTTTTGTGGTAGAGTGCTCTTTTGGTAGTTTTAATATACCAGAGAAAAAGATGTTAGTAGTAGATGGCAATAAGTGTTACTATATGCCATCTAATCCAGTAAAAAGCTTAGTAAATTCTAAGGCACATAAAAAAATAGTAGAGGTGTTAAATGGCTAGTGTAATTTCTGCAACTAATTTAAAATTGGCTTACGATAAGGGTAAGAATGTAATTATAGAAGATGCAACTTTTACAGTTGGACAAGGTGAGTTTGTTTTTGTAACAGGACCAAGTGGTAGTGGTAAATCTACACTTTTAAAATCTATGTATGGACAAATTAAGCCACACGATGGAGAGTTAATAGTAGGTGGCTTAAATATGAAAAAGATAAAAAAAGGTCAGTTACTTCAACTTAGAAGAAATATTGGTGTAGTTTTTCAAGATTATAAATTAATTAACGAGTGGACAGTAGAAAAAAATGTAGTTTTACCATTAATTATTACTGGTTATAGCTTAGATGTGCAAAGAGTTCAAGCTGAGAAGTTACTATCGCATGTAAAGCTTACAGATTGTGCCAATAAATACCCTTTAGAGCTTAGTGGTGGGGAGCAGCAAAGAGTAGGTGTAGCTAGAGCTTTATCTAAAAATCCATTTTTAATACTAGCCGATGAGCCAACGGGTAACCTTGATGAGTTCTCTTCTGGTGTTGTATGGGATTTATTAGAGAATGCTTGCGATCAACTTAATGCTACTGTTATTGTTGTAACTCACAAAATTCCGACGATATTTAATATACCTTATCGTCACTTTATTATAGAAAATGGAGGCGTACATGAAGTCCATTAAAGAGCATTTAATGTTTATTTTGCCACTTATGGCAATGCTAATAGGCGTAGAGTTTATACTTATATTTAATCGTGTAACAAGTAGTTACGAAGAGAAGCTAAAAAATGATTATGCTATTTTAGTTGTTAGTAAAGGCGAACTTACAACACCTATGCTGCGAAGTTATAGCGACAAAGTAGATAGTGTAGAGGCAATGAATAGAGATGAAATTGCAAAAGAGGTTACATCTGGTATTCAAGATGCTGGTATGGTTGCTTTTTTAAAGGGCTTGCCATATTTTTATAGAGTACACTTAACAGAGTATGTATCGTTAGATAAACTAAAAGAGATTAAAAATAGCATAAAAAAGGCAAATGGTGTTTTAAATGTAGAGATATTTGGCGAGAGTTATCACTCTAAGCACACTATGTTTAGACTTGTAAAGACAATTTTAAATATATTTATAGTAATGCTATTTATTGTTAGTATTTTCTTGGTTGTTAAGCAGATGGAAGTGTGGCAATTAGCACATAAAAGTAGAATGAAAATTATGGAGATATTTGGTGCTCCTATGATGTTAAGAAGTGGAATACTTTTTAAAATAGCCTTTATAGATGCAATTATTGCTACAATTTTAAATATTGGTATTTTTCTATATTTTAAAGCAGGTTGGGCAAGTAAAAGTGATATAGATTTTATTAAGAATAATCAAGATTTGTTAATTAATGTATCTGATTATTTTATAATGTTTTTTACAGCGTTTGTAATAGTTTTGATTTCTGTATTTTTTGTTGCATTTAAATCTAGCGAGGTTCCAGAAGGATGATTAAAGTAGTTTTATCTATTATTTTTATTAGCAGCTTTATATTTGCGACTTCTCCAAAAGAACTTTTTAAAAAGATAAATGAGTCAAAAAGCTCTTTACAAAATGCAAATAAAGAGAAAGTTATGACAAACTCACAACTTCAAAAAATTGCAAATAAGATTAAAAAGATTAATCAAGAAGTTGAGATTTACAATAATAAGATAGATGAGTTAGATAAATTTTTAAGCAAAGAGCAAGAGAGATATAATGAATCTATTAGTGAGCTTAAAGGTATAGATAATATGGTTGCTGCACTAGATGCAGATATTAATAAGAAAAAGATGGAATTTGCTAAGATATTATCTAAGCAGTTAGGTAGTGTTGTTGCACAAAATAAGAGTGGAGAAAAAAGCGAAAAAAGCGTTGTTTTAAAAGAAGTTTATAGTAGATACAAAGAGTTTTCTCAACAAGAGTTACTGAAGTTATCTAAAAATATTGACCAAAAAAAGGCTTTAAGAGAAAATTTATTACAGAGAAAAAAAGATATCAATAAAAGTATTGCAGATACAAAATTAAAAAAGAAGATATATGCAAAAGAGAAAGCTAAGAGAAAAAAATTACTTGAGCTATTGGCAAAAGAGGAGAAAGGTTACTCTAAAAAGTTAAAGGCTATCTTTAAAAAGCAAACTTTAATTAGATTAACATTGGCTAAATTAAATATTATTAAGCAAGAGGCAGCAAAAGCCTCTAAAAGACGAGAGAAGATTTTAAGAAATAGAATTAAAGAGTTAAAGAGAATCAAATTTGCAAGCAAAAAAGGTGTAAATGTTGATAGTGTTAAACAAATTGGTAGCTCATATCAGGCAACAAATATATATAAGTATCGTGGTGCTAAAACAATTTCGCCTATTAAATCACCTAAAGTTATAAAAAGGTTTGGTACATATATAGACCCTGTATATAAAATAAAATCACATAGCGACTCTTTAGTTTTAGTATCAGGAAATGGCGACAACAGAGTTTATAATGTATTAAATGGCGAAGTAGTATTTAAAGGTAGAAACGCTATGCTTGGTAAGTTAGTTGTTGTAAAACATAGTAATGGGATTTATACTATTTATGCTGACTTAAATAAGTTTTCGCCATTTATAAAAGTTGGTTCTAAAGTTAAAAAAGGTGTTGTTATAGGTAAAGTTAAGAGAAAATTAATTTTTCAGGCAACGAAAAATGGTGCATTTATAAACCCTGCAAGATTAGTACAAATTTAGCTATCTTATAAGCACTTTAGGTATAATTGCATTAAATTTTCATCGCTAAGTTTTTTAAAGACTTAGCAAGGAGTGCAAATGTCCAAAAAAAGAGTTTTAGTAAAGTTTTCTGGAGAGGCTTTAGCAGGTGAAGGTGGCTATGGTATTGATACGAGTATCTTAAAGTTTATTGCAATGGAGATTAAAGGCTTAGTTGATAGCGATATAGAAGTTGCAATCGTAGTTGGTGGTGGTAATATTATTCGTGGTGTTAGTGCTGCACAAGATGGTATTATTAAAAGAACAAGTGGCGATTATATGGGAATGTTAGCTACTGTTATTAATGGTGTAGCTATTCAAGAAGCATTAGAGAGTATCGGCTTAGAGGCAAGATTACAATCTGCAATAGATATGCATCAAATTGGAGAGAGTTTTATTGTTCGTCGTGCAAGACGCCATTTAGAAAAGGGTAGAGTAGTAGTTTTTGCTGCAGGTACTGGAAACCCATATTTTACAACTGATACAGCAGCAACTCTTAGAGCTAGCGAAATAGAAGCAGATATGTTGATAAAAGCTACAAAAGTTGATGGAGTTTACGATAAAGACCCTAAGAAATTTGATGATGCAGTAAAGCTAGATGAGATAAGCTATGATAAAGCATTAGGTGAGCATATTAAGGTAATGGATGATACTGCAATTGCTTTAGCAAAAGAGAATAAATTGCCAATTGTAGTATGCAATATGTTTGAAAAAGGTAATTTAAAATCTATAATAGATGGTGATTTATCACTATGTTCAATAGTTAAATAAGGAGTTAAAATGAGATTAGAACAAATTACAGCAAAAGCACTAGAGAGATATAATTTTGATAGATATTTACTTTCAAGAGCTGTTGGTAAAAGAGCAAAAGCATTAACAAATGGCGAAGTTAAACCATTAGTTGATATGGATATTAAAGAACATAAAGCTACAGATATAGCAATTTTTGAAATTGCAG
>CAYMUV010000009.1:0-13716 GCA_964393855.1 uncultured Nitratifractor sp. | reverse complement strand
AGGGTTCGAATCCCTCACTGTCCGCCATCTAAATTTTATATTACTAAAAGTAACATATGTAAAATATACAATAAATGCTATTTTTTATTAAATTCCATTTTGTTATTAATAATAAAATTACTGTTAAAAATATCTAAGTATTTTTTCTCATTTATCTGGTTAGGTTCTATAGTTTTATCTTTAGTTTGTGTTGCTTCGCTATCATTGTTTTCATTGTTACCTATTGGAACAAATGGATAGACTTTATTTGGAAAAGACTCTTTTGGGTTATACTCTGTAGTTAAATATGGTGATGCATCAGAAATTAGAAAAAACATTGATGGTTTATTTACATTGGCAAATATTTTAACTTTGGCTAATTTATAAGTATCTAAAGTTTTAACATCTACTACTTTACCTACTGGTATGTTAGGGAAAAAGATACCGTCTAATCCACTGCTTTTTACAAAATCTCCAATTTCAATATTTGACCATCTTGGAATATATTTTACTATAAGCCCGTCTTTACCATCGCCTTGTGCAATGCCATTTATATTATTTTTACCAACATATACACTAAAGGTGCACTTTTTATGAGTTAAAAGGTAAGAGTATAATTTATTATCCACACTATATGCAACACCTGCTACATAGTCATCTTGCATTAATCCATATAGCTTATCTTTATCAATTTTGAGTTTTTTAGGAGTAGTTAATATAAGCTCATTTAAATGGTTTAGCTTTGTATAAGATATTGTATCTACTAAAAAAATACTTTTATATGGTTTTTTGGCAAGCGAAGGAAGAAGCTTATATATTTTTGTTAATTGCTCAATATATTCAGAATCTTCAATTAGTAACTTTTTTAACTTTGCATTCTCTTTTTCTAACTTTAATATGTTCTCTTGCTGTTTTAAATAGCTATCACTAATGTTAGTAAATTTATGATAAACAATTTTTACAGGATTAATTAAATCTAAAAAAAAGCTCTTTACAGCTCCATTATACTTTGTTAGTACAATAAATAAAATAACCAAAATTGGTAAAATTAATAGAGCTCTTTTTTTCACATAGATTCCTTGCGATAGTTAAATAAAATTATTAAAACTTTTATTTAATCTTCGTAATTTGTTTGTTGCAATAAATCTATCTGATTTAAAGCCTCTCCAGTACCTTTAGCTACGGCTAAAAGTGGCTCTTCGGCAATATATACAGGTAGCTTAACAATATCAGACAGATACTTATCTAAGCCCCTAATTAAAGAACCACCACCTGTTAAAATAATACCATTTTCTACAATATCTCCTGCTAATTCTGGTGGAGTTTGCTCTAGTACGCTTTTAAGTGCTTCTGAAACTTGATGCAAAGGGTCTTCTAAAGCTTCTCTTATATTTTCACTTGTTATCTCTACAGATGTTAAAGTACCTTCTACTTGGTCTCTACCCTTTACAATTGTCACAAGTGGTTCGTCTAATTTTATGGCTGTACCTATATCTATTTTAAGAGATTCAGCAACTTTATCTCCAATTAATAAATTAAAGTTTTTCTTAACATAATCCATTATAGCTGCATCAAATGTATCGCCAGCTACTCTTATAGATTTACTAATTACCAATCCACCTAAAGATGTTACACCAATTTCTGTAGTACCACCACCTATATCTACAACTAAATTACCATTTGGCTCTTTTACAGGTAAACCTGCACCAATTGCTGCTGCCATTGGCTCTTCTATTAAATATACGCTTCTAGCACCTGCATTTAAAGCAGACTCTCTAACAGCTTTTCTCTCTACTTGTGTTAAGCCATAAGGAACACAAATTACAATTCTAGGAGAAGATAAAAGACTAGAACCATTTACTTTTTTTATAAAATACTCTATCATCATCTCTGTTGTATTAAAGTCTGCAATAACGCCATCTCTCATAGGTCTGATTGCTTTAATACTTCCGGGTGTTTTACCTACCATATCTTTTGCTTCTTGACCAACTGCTAATATCTCTTCTTGACCAGAACGATTTAACTTAATTGCAACTACAGATGGTTCATTAATAACTATGCCTTTACCTTTTACTAAAACTAATGTATTAGCTGTACCTAAATCAATCGCCATATCTTGCGATAAAAATCCAAATAATCTTTTAAAAAAACCCACTATTTCCCCTTCTTATGCACTTTTTTTATTTTTTAACAACATAGGTTCTGCCATTTTTTCGACAACTTCTTGCGTTATTATAACTTCATACCCCTTAAGATCAGGAAGCTGATACATAATATCTAACAAAATTTCTTCTAAAATCGATCTTAAACCTCTAGCTCCTGTTTTTCTAGCAATTGCTTTTTTAGCAATAGCTTCTAAAGCACTATGTTCAAAAGTTAAATCTACACCATCAAGTTCAAAAAGTGCAACATACTGTTTAGTTAATGAATTTTTAGGTTCAACTAAAATTCTTATCATATCTTCTACACTAATTTCATTTAATGTAGTTAAAATATGTAATCTTCCTATTAATTCAGGTATCAAGCCATAACTAACTAAGTCATCTGGCTCTAGTAAAGAAAGAATATTTTTATTATCATCTTTAGTTCTTTTTTTATGCCCAAATCCTAAAGTATTTCCTCCAACACGACGCTCTATAATATCTTTAATGCCATCAAAAGCACCACCACAAATAAATAATATATTAGATGTATCTATTTGTATAAACTCTTGATTAGGGTGTTTTCTTCCACCTTTTGGTGGTATATTTACAATTGAACCCTCTATAATTTTAAGAAGTGCTTGCTGTACTCCTTCTCCAGATACATCTCTAGTAATTGATCTATTTTCACCAGCTCTTGCAATTTTATCTATCTCGTCAATAAATATTATTCCTCTTTCAGCTCTTTCTATATCGCCATCTGAAGCTTGAAGTAGTTTTGTTAAGATATTTTCTACATCTTCGCCAACATACCCAGCTTCTGTTAAATTTGTTGCATCTGCTATTGCAATAGGCACATCTAAAAATTTAGCGATAGTTTGTGCTAAAAGTGTCTTACCACTACCTGTTGGTCCAACTAAAAGAATATTAGATTTAGCAATCTCTGTATCACTATTTTTTTCGCCAGCAACTCTTAAAATTCTTTTGTAATGGTTATATACTGCAACGCTTAATGTTTTTTTAGCACTTTGTTGACCAATTACATAGTTATCTAAAAACTCTTTTAACTCTTTAGGTGTTAAGTCTGATAGCTCCTCTTTAATATCTTCGTAATTACTAGACTCTTCACCAAATAGTATTTTATATGCCGATACAATACAATTACTACAGATATAGGCATTTTGCCCTGCTACTAATGGTAAATCTTCTCTCTCATTTGCACCACAAAAACTACAATGTTTCATTAATTAATACTCCTTTTTACTGCAATACCTCTTTTTGTTTTTAGTATAAAATCTGCTAGTTTCTTTACATGAGGATTGCTACTTTCTGATAATTTAGTTGCAACTTCTTTTATAGAAGTACCACTAACAAACAACTCTTTATAGGCTCTTTTTAACTCATTTATATCATCTTGCTCTAAAGCCCTTCTTAAACCTGTTAAGTTTAAGCCTCTAAGTTTAGCTCTATTTCCTTCTACAAGACAATATGGAGGAACATCTTGACTCAGCGCACTAGCGCCTGCAATCATTGCTAAATCGCCAATTTTAACAAACTGATGCACAGGTGTTAAACCACCAATTACTACCCCATCGCCAAGCTCTACATGCCCTGCAAGTGTTGCAGCGTTAGCTAAGATACATCTGTTTCCAATAATTACATCGTGTGCTACATGAACATAACCCATCAATAGATTATTGTCACCAATTTTAGTTACTCTGCCACCACCTTCGGTACCCGGATTAATTAGAGTAAACTCTCTAATTTTATTTCCATTACCTATTATTAGCTCTACCTTTTCGCCAGCATATTTTAAATCTTGCGGTATAGAGCCAACAACAGCATGAGAAAATACTTCGTTATCATTACCTAAAGTAGTATTACCTTCAATAAGCACATGTGTTCCAATTTTGCAACCATCTCCAATAATTACATCTTTAGATATATAACTATAAGCACCAATAGTTACATTTTTACCTATTTTTGCACCATCTTCTACAATGGCAGTAGGGTGTATATTGCTCATTATTTATCTACTATCATAGCTTTTAGTTCGGCTTCTGCAACAACTTTGCCATCTACATAAGCTTTACCATCTAAATGCCAAACAGCACCTCTATTTTTTATTACACTTAACTTATAAACAAGCTTATCTCCAGGTACAACAGGAGTTCTAAACTTTGCTTTATCTATACTCATAAAATATACAACTTTATTTTTAGAGCCCTCTTGTCCAGAAGCATCCATACTCTTAAATGCCAAAACGCCACCAGCTTGTGCCATACCTTCTATAATCATAACACCTGGATATATCGGATGTTCGGGGAAATGCCCTTGAAAAACCGGCTCAGATATAGAGACATTTTTATATGCCTCTATATGTTTGTTTGGCTCTAACTCAATTACTCTATCAACTAAAAGAAAAGGGTATCTATGAGGTAAGATATCTTGAATTTCCATAACATTGTATAGCATATTAAACCTTTTTATAAAAATCTATTTATTTTATCAAATTTTAGGTTAAATATGCTTTATTTTACCTCTATAAGTTGCTCTTTTACATCTTCGTAAACTTTTGCATCTAAATAGATTTCTAACTTCTCACTAGGAATTGAATTAAGTACAAAAATTGCACTTAAATTGTAACTATCACCTACAATTTTCTCTCTAACTTTTACTTCGTCTTTAAATAGAGGAGGGTTTAATATAAGCTCTAAAACAGAGCCATACGAGCTATTTGCTAGAAAATTGTAATAATCTAGTGTTATAAATTTAATTTCATCTCTATTAAAATATGCAACTTTGTTAATTACTTTTTCAACTCTACCTTTGCTAAACTTATTTCTAATTACAGAGTAGGGGAGCAGATGGCTTAAAATAACCTCTTTTTTATTTTTTACAAAAGCTCTTAAAAGCCTATAATTTAAAAATCTCTGTTTTACAATCTCGTACTCAATACCTTTATCTTCTATTTCTAATCTCTTTTTATAAAACTCTAGCTTATCATCTATAGAGTTTGGTTGCAACTGCTTATTTATAGGTAAAAATAGCTCATCTAAAATTTGATTTTGCTGCTCTCGCTGTGGAATTAAACCATACAAACAACCACAATAGTTTTGTCTATATAGTTTATCTTTTTTAGCTAAAATATTTTGCTCTTGTGTTCCACTATTTACTCTATAATCTGGGGCTAAAAACTCTATAGAGTTCTCTTTTGCTAAAGAGTCACCACTTGCTTTTAACTGTTTAATAGATTTTTTAGGCGAAGTTAAAAGGGTAGATGTAAAAAATTTTGCACCTATCTCTTTAGCTTTTTTAGCACTAACTTCAAATCTTCTATCAAAACATACAGAGCACCTTTTACCTTTTTCTGGTTCATCCTCTAAGCCTCTAACAACTTCTAGCCAATTTTCATAATCATATTCACCCTCTATTAGCTCTATATCTAACATTTTACAACTTCTTTTTACATCTAAAAGTCGCAATTGATACTCGCTATATGGGTGAATATTTGGGTCGTAAAAAAAACCAACCAATTTCGCAAATTTATACTCTTGTTGCAATTTTTGCAAAAAGTAGTGGCTATCTACCGAACAGCAGATATGAACTAAAATTGTATCTATATTACTCATTTAAAAAGTGCGCTTCCTACTCTAACCATATTAGAGCCACACTTAATTGCTAATTTAAAATCGCTACTCATGCCCATAGAGCAAATAGTTGCTCCATACTCTTTTAATTCATCAAAGATTTTATGAGTTTTTTCAAAGCTTTGTTGAATAACTTTTTCATCTTCTACATGAGCTCCAATAGACATTACACCTTTTAAATTAATACTGCTACATCTCTCTTGAATCTCAGTATATATATCTTTTGCCTCTTCTGGCATAACACCACTTTTGCTATCTTCTTTAGCACTATTTATCTGAAGTAGGGCATTCATACTCTTTCCCTTTGCTTTTAATCTTTTATCTAACTCTAATGCTAACTCAACAGAGTCTAAAGATTGAAGTAGGGTAGGGTTTAAGTCTATTAATTTATTTATCTTATTTTTTTGTAATGTACCTACCATATTCCAAGATAGTGGTAAATCTTCTAACTCTTTACTTCTTTGCTCTAACTGCTGTACTTGGTTTTCTCCAAAGTTTCTTTGTCCAAGCTCATAAAGAGTCTTGACATTTTCTATATCTGTATATTTGCTTACTACAACCAACTGTACAATTAAGTGTTCGCTTCTGCTTAATCTTGCCTCTTCTATATCCCAAATTACTCTATCTAAATTTGCTCTTAACTCTTCTTTATTTAAAATCATTTTTACCCCCAAATTCTATTTACATCATTATATAAACCAAAGAACATTAAACCTATTAAAAATACCCAACCAGCCAAAGTTAAAGAGTATAAAATCTTTTCGCTTGGTGCTCTTTTTGTAATTAATTCATATAGATTAAAAACAATATGTCCACCATCTAAAGCTGGTATTGGCAATAGGTTTAATACTCCTAAATTTACAGAGATAATTGCCATCATACTAAGCAAAAATACAAATCCCTCTTTTGCCATCTTTATAATTAAATCAAAAATTGTAATTGCACCACCAATATTTTTGCTATCTACTTCTCCTGTAGCTACTTGCCCAACACCTTTAGATATCATAAAAGTTGCATCTTTTGTTTTACGATAAGCACTCTTTATAGCTTCGAAAAAAGAGAGAGATTTATACTCAAATAGCGAGTCTCTATCTACACCTATTCCAATTATTTTTTTACCATTTTTAATAGTTGGATTAAGTGTTAAGTTTATCTCTTTATTCTCTCTTAAAACTTTTATATTTAAAGGAGTATTAGATTCTTGTATAGCTTTAGATACATCTTCCCAATCACTTATTTTATATTTATTAATATATAAGATTTTATCACCACTTTTAAAACCTGCTTTGTATGCTGGATAATCTTTAGCCACCTCTCCAACAACTGCTTGAACATGCTTTTTTGCAGTAGGTATACCATATAAAGATATCCCAAAATAGATAAAAAAAGCCAATAAAATATTAGCAAAAGGACCTGCTAATAAAATTAAAATTCTCTGCCAAGGTTTTTTAGAGTTGTAGCTATCAGGGTCACTGCTTCGCTCTAATGGGTTAATATCATCTTGACCTTTCATCTTAACATAACCACCAAGTAAAATAGGTGCAAATGCCCACTCTGTATCTAGCCAATTTTTTCTAAAAAGAACTTTTCCAAAACCTATACTAAACCTCTCAACCTTTACACCAAAAAACTTTGCAACTGTGTAATGCCCAAGCTCATGAAAAAAAACTAAAATTGAAAGTGCAATAAGTGCAATAAATATATAAAAAATTAAATTCAAACTAATAACCTTATACTTTTTTTGAATTATACTTAAAAAATTCATAAAAAACTTTTTATTTTCTGATATTATTATATAAAGATAAAATATAAAGGAGTTGTTATGAGCAAAGAGGGTGAAAAAATTGCTAAAGAGATAAACGAGGTAATCGATAATGAGAACAAAATAGAAGCAGAGCATATAAATGCTATCGAAAAAAAGGTAGAACCAGAAGTAAAACCAAATATTAAAGGGCACGAACTTTTAGTAGAAAAGGTAAAATCTACAAGAGAAAAAGCCGAATCTAAACACAAAGAGTATTTAGATGCAAATTCACAACTAGAAGAGACTACTAAAGCTTTTATAGAGCAAGAGAATAAAATAGTAGATACAACAGTTGCTGACTCACTAGAGCTTTTAAACTCTTTAAATGTAGGCTCGTTAACAGATGCTAACAAAAATATAGCACAAATAGAGCAAGATAACAAAGAGAGCTTAATTAAAATTAAAAATCCATCAAAAGGTACCGCAAAAGGTCTATTTTGGGGAATTTTAGGAGCAGCAGCAACTACTGCTGGAGCTTTATTATATGGTGCTAAACTAACAAATTTACCTTTAAATATTCCTACATTTATGCAAAAAGTTAATTTAGATACTATTGCAACTAAATATTCTCAATTAATGCATATAAAAGATAATCCAATTGCTGGCTACTCTGCAGTTGCTGTGGCATCTTTAATAGTTGGTTTTTTAATATATAAAACTGTTAAGTGGATTCAAGCAAATAGAAATATTAAATATACTCAAAAGATAGAAAAAGATGTAGATAACTTTACTCAAAACTTAGATAATAAAATAGAGGATATCTATTCTCTAAAAGAGCATACTCAAAATATTCAATCTGTAATGCAAAAATATGATATTATCTTACAAGAGCAAAATGCAAAAATTAGAAGAATAAAATTTATTGAACAACCAGAAGAGAATATAGACTCACTTCAAAGCAAGAGTAAACTAGAGATAGAAAAAACTGTTTTAATACTAGATGAGCTACTAGAACTTATGAACACACCTGTAAATAATGGTGTTAAAATTAGAGAAGAGAGCAAAAATAGACTTAGCGAAGCAAATAGTGTAATTAACGAAGTTATCAAAAAACTATATATATAAAGACCAAATATTAGGTCTTTATTAACTTAACTCTTCTCCACTATCAAAATAAAATTCGTTTAGCCCCTCTAAAAATGCTTTTAGTGTACTATTACTACACTCTTTAAATTTTGGATGCTCATATGACCTAAACATATCTTTTAGAGTAGATTTACTAATTTTATAATCTACCAACTCAAATATCAAAAAGAGTTCAAACTCTTTTAAATTTAGTGCCACTCTAAGTTTTTTTAAAATTAAATTATTATCTAAAATAACCTCATCATCACTAGGCTCGTTAACAATACCTCGTTTGTAGGCTATTAAACCATCTAAAAATACGCCCAACTCTTCATAAGTAGCATTAGAGCTATTTTGCTTTCGTCTATTTTTTAAAATAGAGTCCAGCCTATCCTCTGTAATATCAAAATTTTCCAATTGGTATATGTGCATAATTTGTGCTCTATTTAAATTAAGAGCATCTTTTATATATTTTATTACTTCAGATGGTTTCATTTACTCTTTAACTCTTTAACAGCATCAGCTAAATCATTTTTAATAAGTATTATTAAGCCTAAACACTTAGAGTCTTTTATATTATGCTTTAAACTCCAATACTCTGGGTCTGTATAAGAGAGAAAAGTTTTTCCACCAAGTTCACTATATACTGCAACTCTTATTGGCATCTCTAAAGCCATACTTGCATTGCACTGTATTAGTTTAGTAGAAATTTTTGGGTTATACAAGTTTACTGTTTTAGTAGGGTAGAGCATCTCTTTTAACTTTAAAGCTTGCTTTTCATGGTCAAATGTAGAAACCACACTATAATTTTTCTCTTTTAAAAAACTTTGAATATGCTTTATAGCACTATCTGTACTAGCATTAATCTCATAAGTTTTAATAAATTTGGTATGAGCTTTTGCAGTCTTATCTGCACATCCACTTATACCAAGCAGTAAAGTTAAAGCAAAAATAATTTTTTTCATCTATACCCTTTATTTATACATTAAATCTAAAGTGCATTACATCGCCATCTTCAACAATATACTCTTTACCTTCAAGTCTCATTTTACCTGCTTCTTTAGCACCTTGTTCTCCACCACACTCTACAAAATCATTGTAACTAATAACTTCGGCTCTAATAAAGCCTTTTTCAAAATCGTTATGTATAACTGCAGCAGCTTTAGGCGCAGTAGTACCTCGCTTAATTGTCCAAGAACGAACCTCTTTAACACCAGCTGTAAAATAACTCATAAGTCCAAGTTTTTCAAAACCTTTTTGAATAATTTGGTCAAGCCCTGACTCTTCTACACCTAAAGACTCTAGCATCTCTTTTTTCTCTTCTTCGTCAAAGCTTACCATCTCTTCTTCTATTTTTGCACATAGTTTAATTACTTCGCGATTATGTTTAGATGCATACTCTTTTAAGGTTTTAACATACTCATTATCCTCTTCGAGCCCATCTTCATCTACATTTGCACCATAAATTATCTCTTTGGCAGTTAAAAATCTTAGCTCTTTTAAGAGTGTGGCAAATGCATCACTATCATCTTCGAAAGTGCTAACTGGGTTTTCGGCTTCTAAGTGTTTAAGTAACTCTTTAGCTACTTCTAATTGCGCCTTTGCATCTCTATCGTTACCTTTTGCCTTACGCTCTAAATTAGATATTCTCTTCTCAATAGCATCGATATCTGCTAATAAAAGTTCTGTTTCGATTATCTCAATATCTCTTATTGGGTCAATTGAGCCTTCTACATGCGTAATATTTTCATCTTCAAAACATCTAACAATTTGTAAAATTACCTCTGTCTCTTTAATATTAGATAAAAACTTATTCCCAAGCCCTTCGCCCTTGCTTGCACCTTTTACAAGACCTGCAATATCTACAAAATCTATTGTAGAGTACTGAATTCTCTCGGGATTAACAATTTTTGCTAATGCTTCTAATCTAACATCTGGTACTGGTACAACTGCTTTATTTGGTTCTATAGTACAAAATGGGTAGTTTGCACTCTCGGCATTTTGTGCTTTTGTCAATGCGTTAAATGTTGTTGATTTTCCTACATTTGGTAACCCTACTAAACCTATTCCTAAACCCATATAATCTCCAATTAAAAAATTTTCGTAATTATACTATTATAAAGCTATCTTTTTACTAACATTTAAACCAAATCCACTTAAACCAACAAATTCTGTATCTTTATGTGTTGTTAAAAGATTAATCTCTTCAATACCAAGTGATTTTAATATTTGCGCTCCTACACCATACTCTTTTGCTTGCTCTTTAGATATAACTTTTGTATCTAAAAATACTAAAATACCACCATTCTTTTTTAAATAATCTATCGCTTTTAACAAGTTATTGTATGCACTGTTATTTAGCAGCAATTCAACATCACTAATTATATTATGAAATTTAACATTCTCTCTTTTATTGGTATTGTAAAATTTTATAACAGTATGTTCTCTATCTAAATGGTCTTTAAAGATAATTTTTTCAGCTTTTGTATCGCAAAACATTATATCTTCTCTAGATACTTCATTAACTAAATTCTCTTTAGCTAATCTGTACTCTACTATATCAGAGATATATACTATATTTAAGTTATGTCTCTTTTTAAACTCTTGCAAGTCATCATATCTTGCCATTGTTCCATCATCTTTAATAATTTCACAAATTACAGCAACAGGTGCTAAACCAGCTAATTTACAAAGATCTATTGAGCCTTCTGTATGTCCTGTTCTTACAAGAACTCCACCATCTTTAGCAATTAGTGGGAATATATGTCCAGGTCTAACAAAATCGCTAGCTTTTGCAATTGGAGATGCCAATTTAATAATACAATCATCTCTCTCGGCTGCCGATATACCAGTAGTTGCAGAAGCAGAATCTATAGAAACTGTAAATGCTGTTTCGTGGTTAGAGTCGTTATTACTAACCATTGGAATTAACTCTAACTTTTGGGCAATATTTTTAGAAACCGGTGTGCAGATTAAACCTCTTGCCTCTTTTGCCATAAAATTAACCATCTCTGGAGTAGATAGAGTACCAGCGTAAACTAAATCACCTTCGTTCTCTCTATCTTCGTCATCCATCATGATGACCATCTTTCCTCTTTTTATATCTTCTATTGCTTGTTGTACTCTTTTTATTGCTTCTGACATTATTTACCTTTTTTATAACCAAATATTGGATTTGGATATTATACCATAAAAATTATAATTCACATAATTTTGACAACAAAATAGAAAAATGCTATTTTTTTTTATAAACTCTTGACTTTTAAAATAAAAAGTGATATTATTCCATTCACAAAGCAAATGAGCTTTGTTTATTGGGGTATCGCCAAGTGGTAAGGCATTGGTTTTTGGTATCAACATTCGGGGGTTCGAATCCCTCTACCCCATCCATTTTAGAGTTTTTACTCTAAAACTTTTCTATCGCGGGATAGAGCAGCTAGGTAGCTCGTCGGGCTCATAACCCGAAGGTCGGCAGTTCAAATCTGTCTCCCGCAACCAAATCTTCTTTTTATTTACATCTAAGCTAATATAGTGCTATAATATATTATGAAAGATATTAGTTTTAATATTATTAAAAATCCAAATCTTATTATTATAAAATGTATTGGTATATGGAATATAAATACAATAGACAAGGTCGAAAAAGATTTTTTAAGATCTAAATTTAATAACAAAAATATATCAATAGATTTAAATAGTATCACACAACTAGATAGTGCAGGGGCAACTTTAATACTGCTTTTAAAAAAAGAGTTATTAAGCTTTAATAACAAAATTACCATAGATACTAAAAATGCAAAATTCCAAAAGATTTTAAACATAGTTAATTCAAATTTAAAAAACGAAAAAAATATTAAATTTAAACATAAAAATATAGTGGAAAAAATTGGTATAAAAACATATACTTATTATACTGCTATTATAGACTTTATAAATTTTTTAGGTGAATTTTTTACAAAAAGTCTATTAATTTTTAATAAAAAAAATTTTCGTATAAAAGAGATGGTATATTTTATTTATACTGCTGGTTTAAAAGCTGTACCTATTATTTCGTTAACTTCTTTTTTAGTTGGTATTGTTATTGCTTACCAAACTATTGTGCAGCTTAGTAAATTTGGTGCAGATATTTTTGTAGTAGATGCCTCTAGCATATCTATTACAAGAGAGTTAGGACCAATGATTACAGCAATAGTTGTAGCAGGTAGGAGTGCTTCTTCTTTTAGTGCCGAAATAGGGGCTATGAAGTTAACTCAAGAGATAGATGCTATGAAAACCATGGGTTTTAAACCATTTTATTTTTTAATTATACCTAGAGTAGTTGCTCTTTTAATATCGCTTCCTATTTTAATATTTATCTCTGATATTCTTGGTATATTTGGGGCTATGATTGCTACTAAAATTCAAATAGGTCTATCTATAGATATATTTATTAATAGATTATATGAAATATTATCTTTAAAGCACTATTTAGTTGGCTTAGTTAAAGGACCATTTTTTGCAATTATAATCGCACTTATTGGTTCTTACCATGGTCTTAAAGTTACACAAAATACAGAAAGTATTGGAGAAGAGACAACAAAAAGTGTAGTCAATGCAATATTTTTAGTAATTATATGTGATGCAATATTTTCTATAATATTTACAAGGCTAGGATTATGAAAAGCGTAGTAAAAGTAGAAAATATAGTAACAAAATTTGGAGACAAGGTAGTTCATAATGGTGTATCAATAGATATAAAACAGAATGAAATTTACGCTATTTTAGGAGAGAGTGGTGCAGGGAAATCTGTTCTACTTAAAGAGATGGTTATGTTGCAAAAACCAACAAGTGGCAATATATTTATTTTTGATAAAAATATAGACAAATTAAATAAAAAAGAAATTACTGAGCTTAAAAAAAAGTGGGGTGTATTGTTTCAATTTGGTGCATTATTTACTTCGCTAAATATAGAACATAATATATCTTTACCTCTTATTGAGTACACAAATCTAAGTAAAAAAACAGTTTCAGCTATTGTAGATGTTAAATTAAGCATGGTTAATTTAGATAAAAGTGTAAAAAATTTATATCCATTTGA
>CAYMUV010000008.1:5802-14500 GCA_964393855.1 uncultured Nitratifractor sp. | reverse complement strand
GTGGTGTTCAGATGGGAACAAGGTTTATTGGAACAGTAGAGTGTGATGCAAGTGAAACTTTTAAAAAAGTAATTGTAGATGCTAAAGAAGAGAATATAAAACTATTTAAATCACCAGTTGGATACCCTGCTCGTGGTGTTAAGACAAATTTACATAAAAGCATAGAAGAGGGGACAGCACCTAAGATTAAGTGTATCTCTAACTGTGTTACTCCTTGTCATAGAGGAGAAGAGGCTAAGCTTGTAGGTTACTGTATAGCAGATAGTTTAAGTGATGCTTATGATGGTAAATTAGATACTGGACTCTTCTTTACAGGTGCTAATGGATATAAGTTAAAAGAGATAATTACTGTTAAAGAGTTGATGGATAAATTAGTAAATGGTGAATAGATTAATATATTTATTTTTTACTCTTTTTTCGGTTCTATTGTTTGCTAATAATAGTTTACAAAAGGCATATATATCTAAGCATAATTTAGTATTAGAGTTTAAAAATTCGCTTAAAAACTCTGATATTAAAGCCTCGGCTATAAAGAAAGTAGGAAATGTTAGATATATTTTTGATTTTAAAAATACGATATTATCAAAAGACTCTAAAAGAGTTATAAAATTAAGAGGTAATATAAAATCTATTAGGTTAGGGCAATATAAGCCAAGCGTAGTTAGAGTTGTAATAGATAGTAAAAAGAGTTATAAATTAGAGTATAAACAAAAGAGCAAGCCAATTTTTTATATCTCTTTGCCAGCTAAAAATAATATTATTAAAAGTAGTATAGTTGCAGTTCTAAAAAAAGAGAAGCAAGTTGTAGAGACACCAAAGCAGCTATTTAATAATATATTATATGATTCACCAAAGAGCAGTATAATTAATACTGTAGGTTCTATACCATCATTGAAAAATAACTATACCATAGTTATAGATCCCGGTCATGGAGCACACGATGCAGGTGCAGTAGGTGGGAAATATAGAGAAAAAGATATAGTTTTAAGCATAGGCAAAAGAGTATATAGAAAACTTAAAAAACTTGGCTTTAAAGTAGTAATGACAAGAAGTAGAGATAAATTTATAAAGCTTAGTCGAAGAACAAGAATGGCAAATAAGCTAGGTGCTGATATGTTTATATCTATACATGCAAACTCAACAAGTAAAAAGAGTAGAGTAAACATTGCACACGGAGTAGAGACATACTATCTAGAACAAGCTAGAACAGCTAGAGCTAAAAGAATAGCTGCAATAGAGAATAGAACTCTATTACACTCTAAAGATAGTACAACAAAGAATGTATTACTAAATACTGTATTTGTTGGTCCCAAAGTGCTTTTATCTAATAAGTTGGCTATTGATGTTCAAAAAGGTATAATATCTTCTTTAAAGGGTAAATTTTCTTATGTAAAAGATGGTGGAGTTAGAGGAGCACCATTTAGAGTTTTAGTGGGTGCGCAAATGCCTGCTATTTTAATTGAAACAGGATATATATCTAATCCTAAAGAGAGAGCTTATCTATTAAATGGAGCATACCAAGATAGTTTAGCTAATGGTGTAGTAAGAGGAGTTATGAACTATTTTAAAAATAGAGAAAGAGAGCTAGAGTAGCAAAGCTAACTCTAAACTATTTACTCTCCAAAACTAAATTTTAAACCAGCACCTACAGTTGTGCCTTTTCTTTTAGGAGATGCATAAGAGTATTTTGCCTCTCCAACTAAAGAGATATCATCTCTAAGTGCAAACTCTGCACCAATACCTGCATTTGCATAGAAATCTACAGTATTAAAATCTTTAGAAGCATTTGTTAAATGCTCAATTCCTGCACCCATTAGTAGATATGGTGTAATTTCGCTATCGTTACCCATATACCATAATAAGTTAGGTCCAAATTTAATACTGCTAGTTGTATCTTTACTACCTTTATATAGAATATCAGGAGTATAATCTATAGCTAACTGAAATGCACCTAAGCCAAAATTTTCTATACCGAAATCGTTTTGTGTAAATCTAAAACTGTAAGACCTATTATTGTTAAGTGTACTCATTTGAGAGTAGATAGTATAACCTCCAAACATAGTTACAGAACTAGGATACAAACTTGGATCGGCAGCATTTAAGTTACTACTAGCTAAGATAGCAGCAACAACAGATGATAAATAGAACTTTTTCATCGTAAATCCTTTGGTATTTTTTTAAAGTATACCAAAAAAAACTTAATTAATACTAAAAAATATAGTAATTTTTTGTTATCTTTAATATTATTTAGGATAAACCATATATTGGTATATTGGTGTTAAAAATAGAGTTTGTATTTAAGTAGCAAAGTAGTATGGCAGTAGTGGCAGTAATAGCTCTTGATTAAAACTGATGTAATTTATAATGAGAGAGATAAATATAGTTAAAAGTTATTAAAAGATAAAGTCATAAAGCTTTTTAAATATGCTTTATGTTTTAGTATAAAAGCATAATTACTATTTAAATAAAAAGTAATTTTTGCTCTTTTTTGCCTCTTTATAATTATGAGTTTTTAACTACATTTATCCAATAGTCTATATGTTTTAGCTCTTTAAATAGAGTCGAGCTAGCATTATGACCTGGTAGTATTTTTTTATTCTCTTTTGTCATTGTTTTAACTCTATTAAGGCTATTTAGCATATCTGTTTTACTAGAGTATTTAAAATCCCATCTGCCAATAGAGTCTTTAAATAAAAAGTCTCCACTAAACCAAATATCTTTATACTCTATTACAGAGCATCCTGGTGTATGCCCCGGAAAGTGTAAAAATTTAAATTCAAAATCTGCTATTTTTACAGTAGAGTTTGGTTTAACTTGATATGTAGCTTTAGACTTTGGAGTTCCATGTTCAAATGGGTCGTTTTGTAGCATAAATGCGTCGTCTATTGGGCAATATATAGGAATATTATATTTTTTAGATATTTCGGCATTACTCCATACATGGTCAAAATGTCCATGTGTGTTTAATATTGCAATTGGATTTTTAACATTACTACTTACCCACTTAGTAGCATCTACTCCTGGGTCTATAATTATATCTTGATTGTTACTACTAAGTATATAACAGTTGGTTTGATACATACCCATTGGCTTAACTTTTATCTGCATAGGTTATAATACTCCTTATGAACTTTTATTTAGAATTAGAACAAGCACTATTTAGCGAAGATATTAACACAAAAGAGCTTATAGTAGATAGAGCAATAGAGTATTGTCGCAATGAAAATGCAACTTTTGATACTATTGAGCCTAAAACTCCTAAAGTACCTTCGTACTCTAAAATTTGTAAAATTGTTGACCCAAAAGATTTACCCAAAAGGGGCAATTTTTCTAATAAAGAGGACTTAATTGCATTAGTGCACTCTATTACGCATATAGAGTTTAGTGCAATAGATTTAGCTATAGATGCTGTATATCGATACCCTTTTATGCCAATAGAGTATAAATTAGATTGGCTAATAGTGGCACAAGATGAGATAAGACACTTTAAAATGTTAATAAAACTGCTAAAAAAATTAAATTCATACTATGGCAAATTACCAGTACATAAGGGGCTTTTTGATGCTTGTTGTAATACTAAAGATTTAGCAATAGATAGAATGGCTGTTTTGCCAAGATATTTCGAAGCTAGTGGTTTAGATGTTAATCCAAAAATTATAAATAAGTTAAAAAATTATAAAAGTAGCCCAATTATATTAGAGTTAATAGAAGCTTTGGGTATAATTTACGAAGAAGAGATAGACCATGTAAAAAAAGGTGATAGATGGTTTAAGTATCTTTGCGATAAAGATAATTTAGATTATATGCAAACATATAGAGATATATTAAATAAATATAATCTACATGGCAGAGCAAATCAATTTGATATAGAGGGCAGAAAGAGAGCAGGCTTTAGCTGTAAAGAGTTAATAGGGCTTGGAGCAAAGAGTTGTAGTTAGGAGAAAGTATGATTAAAATACCATTTTATAAACCTACGATTTTTGAAAATATTTTTAATGTAGATAGTTCTACTCTCGATTTAGCTGTAGAGGAGTTAGAGAAAAAATTTAAAGATATAACTAATAGTAACTTTGTTTTAAGTGTTAATAATCCATCTAGTGCTCTGCATTTAACTCTATGTGCTTTAGATTTAAAAAGGGGCGATAAAGTAATATGTCCTGTAAACTCTTATGTAGATATTCCAGAGGCTATTAGACATTTTGATAGCGAACCAATATTTACAGATATTGAGCCAAAAAGTTACAATATTAGCATTGACTCTTTAGAAAGAGCTATTAAAGAGAATAAAAGTAAGAAACTGCGTGCTATTGTAGTTCCTCATTTTAGTGGACTAAAGGGCGATATTAAACCTATTTTAGAGTTGGCTAAAGCTAATAAATTGGTTGTTATCGAAGATTTTACTAGCTCGTCTGTATCGGAGAGCAGGGTAGATATAGATGGAGATATTGCAATTTTCTCTTTAAATTATAAACTTGATAATACTCTTAAAGGAGCAACTATAAGCTTTAAGAGTGAAAAATTTTACAATAGAGCAAAACTCTTAAGAGAGCATGGGCTTGTAGATACAAAAAAAGATGTAAGCTACATTTATGATATTGTAGATATTGGTTGCGATTATAGATTAGATAATTTAAGTGCATATTTTCTAAATTGGCTTCTATCTAAAAGAGATAGCTTAATTAAAAAAAGAGTTGAGATTGCAAATGTATACTTTAAAAACTTAAAAGATGTAAATCATGTAACTTTGCCAATAGAGTCTAAAGAGCATCAATACAGCTATTTTATTATAGAGATAGATAAAAATAGAGATGCCTTTGCAAGAGAGCTAAAATCAAAAGGTATAGAGGTTGGTTTACACTATATTCCACTTAATTTTACAACATATTATAAAAAGAAGTATGGCTTAAAGATATTTAACTTTCCTAATGCAATGAGTGCATACCAAAAGGTAATGTCTATCCCTTGTAACTCTAAAATGAGCGAAGATGAAGCTTTATATATCTCTAAAGCGATAAAAGAGGTTGCAAGCAGACACATATGATAGAGTTTTTTGAGAGAGTATATTTTAACCCAAAAGGTTATGACTTTTTAATATCTTGGCTATTGCTACCGCTATCTATAATTTATGGTTTAGTAGGAGTATTTAAAAGCACTCTTATTAAGCCAAAAAATTATGGAATTAAAATAATAAGTGTAGGAAATTTAAGTGTTGGTGGTAGTGGTAAAACTCCATTTGCAATAGAGCTTATAAATTTTTTTGAAAACAAGAGTGTTAAAATTTGCTATATATCTAGAGGCTATGGTAGAAAAAGCAGTGGTTTAGTAGTTGTAAAAGATGGTGGTAAAATATTAACAGATGTAAGTACAAGTGGCGACGAGGCAATGTTGGTTGCAAAAAGTTGTAATTGCAATGTAATTGTTAGCGAAGATAGGGTAAAAGCTATTAAATTAGCAAAGTCTAAAGGGGCAGAGTTAATTATTTTAGATGATGCTTTTAGCAAAGTTGGCATAGAAAAGTTCGATATTTTACTAGAGCCAAAAGAGTATAAAAATAGCTTTGTCTTACCATCTGGTCCACTAAGAGAGTTTGCATTTGCAAAAAAGAGAGCCAATTTAATTTTAAAAGATGGAAAAGATTTTAGAAGAGAGGTTACAATAGATAACCCTAGCGATAAAATGCTATTAGTTACTGCTATTGCAAACCCTAAAAGATTAGATAGATATTTGCCAAAAGAGGTTAAAGATAAATATATTCTAAAAGATCACTCATATTTTAATTTAGATAAAATAGTTAAAAGAATGGACGCAATTAATGCAAAATCTATCTTAGTTACACAGAAAGATTTGGTAAAATTAGAGCAATTTAATTTGCCAATATCTATTATGAGATTAAGATTAAAAATTTCTAAAAATATAGTAGATAAAATAGAGGAGTATTATGAAAAGTAAGATAGCAACAGTAGAGACTCTCTTAGATGCTTTACCATACATTAATAAGTTTAGAGATGATATTATAGTTATTAAATATGGTGGTTCTGCACAAACTAGCGAAGAGTTAAAAGCTAAATTTGCACAAGATATTGCACTATTAAAGATTGTAGGTATGAAACCGGTAGTAGTGCATGGTGGCGGTAAGAGTATTACAAATTTATTAAACGATTTAAATATAGATACAGAGTTTATTGATGGTCAAAGAGTTACTACAAAAGAGGTAATGAGAATAGCAGAGATGGTACTAAGCGGAGAGGTAAATAAAGAGATTGTATCTATGCTAAATCAGCAAGGTGGCAAGGCTATAGGTATCTCTGGCAAAGATGCTAATTTTATACAAGCTATTCCTAAAGATAGCAAAAAGTTTGGATATACAGGTGTTATCGAAGATATTAATCCAGAGATTGTTCATAATATTTTAGATGATGGTGTAATACCTGTTATTGCTCCAATTGCAAGTGGTGGCAGTTTGGGGCACCCTGGGTTTAATATAAATGCAGATTTAGCTGCAAGTAGAATTGCAGTTGCACTTAATGCTAGAAAAGTCCTATTTTTAACAGATACTAAAGGTGTCTTAGATGAAAATATGGACTTAATACAAACTTTAACAATATCTAAAGTAGAAGAGCTTAAAAGTAGTGGGGTTATACATGGGGGCATGGTTCCAAAGGTAGATGCTTGTATAGAGGCATTAAGAGGTGGAGTAAAGAAGGCTCATATAATCGATGGAAGGTTAGAGCACTCTTTACTTTTAGAGATATTAACAAGTAGCGGAATCGGCACTTGTATAGAGTTGTAATTTTTTGATATAATTACGCCCATATTTTATTTTAGGACAAAGATAATGAATTTTATAGAGACACGAGGTAATGATGGTGTTAAGCCAAGTAGTGTAACTTTTTCGCAGGCAATACTTAGCCCACTTGCAAGTTTTGGTGGTTTATATGTGCCAGAAGAGCTACCTAAGTTTGATATTGAGTTTTTAAAAGAGCACATTAACTCTAGCTACAAAGAGTTAGCTAAAGATGCTTTAAATGCATTTAATGTAGATATAGAAGAGGCTCTTATAGATGAGGCTTTAAATAGATATGATGAGTTTGATGATGCAACTAAGCCTGTACCTGTTGTTAAATTAAATGAAGATTTATATGTAAGCGAGTTATATCATGGACCTACGCGTGCATTTAAAGATATGGCTTTACAACCATTTGGTGTTATTTTATCTTCGTTAGCAAAAAGTAGAGAAGAGAACTATTTAATAATGGCAGCAACAAGTGGCGATACTGGTCCAGCTACATTAGAGACATTTAAAAATAAAGATAATATTAAAGTTTGTTGTTTATATCCAGATGGTGGAACAAGCGATGTTCAAAGATTGCAAATGGTTACAGAAGATGCACCTAATTTAAAGGTAATTGGTGTTAAAGGCGATTTTGATGATACTCAAGATGCTCTTAAATCTTTACTTGCTTCTAGCGAGTTTAAAGAGGCTTTAGATGCTAGAGATATTAAATTATCTGCAGCTAATTCTGTAAATTTTGGAAGAATAATATTTCAGACTATCTATCATATTCATAGCTATTTAGAGTTAGTTAGAATTGGTAGAGTTAAAATGGGCGAGCCAATTAATGTAATAGTTCCAAGTGGTAACTTTGGTAATGCTTTAGGGGCTTATTATGTTAAAAAAGCTGGTGTTCCAATAGAAAAAATAGTTATTGCATCTAATAGAAATAATATTTTAACAGAGTTAATTAATAAAGGTGAGTACGATTTAAGAGATAAAGAGTTAATTAAAACAAATTCTCCTGCAATGGATATTTTAAAAAGTTCTAATGTAGAGAGAGTTCTTTACGATAAGTTTGGTTCACAAAGAACAAAAGAGTTAATGAACTCTCTAATAGAGAATAACTTCTATAAGTTAAGCCAAGATGAATTAAACGAAATTTTAGAAGATTTCGAAGCTGTATATTGTGACGATACAGAAGCAGAAAAAATTGTTGCTAAATATTTAGAAGATGGTTATCTTATGGATCCTCATACAGCAACTGCAATTAAAGCATATAACGAAAGAAGCAATACTAAATTGCCTTATGTTGCATACTCTACAGCAGAGTGGACTAAGTTTAGCCCAACAATTGCAAAAGCTACTAATTTAAAAATTAGTTCTGATAAAGAGGCTTTAGAGTTGATCTCTTCTAAATTAAATGTCAAAATACCAGATAATATCAGCAGTTTGTTTAAAAAAGATATAATACACCTGAATATTGTCGAAAAGCAAGATATTATGCAGGAGATGCTAAGCTTTTTTGACTCATAAAAGGAGACAAACTTGAAGAGTTCTTACTCGATTAAGCAGAGTGTTGTTATTTTGGCACTCTGCATATTTACAAATCTCTCTTTTGGGCAATACCCTTGCCAAAAGGGCTTAGATTACAAAAATAGTTGTAATCCATATAAAAGTAAATTTATATCTGTTAAAGATAAAAAGAGTACTACTAAAACTAAAAAAGTAGTCGTTAGTGGTACAAATAGATTAAAAAACTTATCTAAAAACTATTTAGATAGTCTTCTACATACCCATATATCTAAAGTAAAAAAAGTAGAACAAACTAGTGTAAAAATAGCCAACAAAAGTAAACAAAATAAACCAGATGGCTATATAAAAGAGGTTGCAAAAATTACAAAAAATGTAACTAAAAAAAGTTTA